>NZ_RZQI01000216.1:0-7688 GCF_003998335.1 Mesorhizobium sp. M7A.F.Ca.CA.002.05.1.1
CGCTGCAAAAATACAACGGCGGCATTGCCCCACTCTCCATGCCGCTTGTTACATTGGAAGAATATTTCGATGGGGCTCAAGGCGAAGCCGGATTGCTGTGCAACAGCCCGGAGGCACCGAACAATGATACGGTTCTGGCTACATTTCAGTCGATACGGAAAAAGCCCGAAGTTCACGATGTCCGGATAGCGATCGTGCAGTGCGATGATGGAGAATGGCCATTCTCTGACAAAGTCGTCATTACAACGCGCGCCAGCGAAGAACATGTGATTGGCTGGCTGCCATCAGGCTTCGAGCCGGACGAAACCTGGGAAGGAGATGTCGATCACCTGCCCGCCGAGCAGATTGAAGTTCCGGCCGGCTACCGAAAGCTGTGGCTTTGGTATGATTAGCCGAAATTGTCGAAGCAGCTGGTAAGACACACGAATGGCCACCGAAATCGCTTCCGCCCACGACATCTTCCCGCACATCCGCATCGTCATGGGCATGGTGATCGGGCTTGGCGTCGCCCGCCTGCTGTCGGGGGTGGCGCGCATCGTCCAGCATCCCGGCCAGTACAAGCTCTATCCCGTGCATCTGGCCTGGGTCGTCTCGGTGCTCCTGATGCTGGTGCATTTCTGGTGGTGGGAGTTCGGCCTCTACGCCATCGAAACCTGGACCTTCGGCAAGTACCTGTTCATCATCTTCTACGCGATCACGCTGTTCCTGCTGTGTGCGCTTTTGTTTCCCGATTCGATGCTGGACTACACCAGCTACGAGGATTTCTTCTATTCGCGCCGTGCGTGGTTCTTCGGCCTGCTGGCTGCGACCTACCTGCTCGACGTGGTCGACACGCTGCTGAAGGGGCCGGAGCATTTCGCCCGCTTCGGCAGCGAGTATCTGTTCCGCACGCCGGTCTTCGTCGCGCTCTGCATCATCGCGATCCTGGTGCGCGACCGCCGCTTCCACATCGCCTTCGTCACGGCGGCGCTTATCTACCAGATATCGTTCATCCTGCGGCTCTTCGACACCATCGTCTGAACGAACGCGATGGTCTAGCTTGTTGGAGAAAGGCAGGGTTCGACATGTACAAGGCCGTTGGATCGCGCGGATCCCGGGTCAGCCGCGTTCTCTGGATGCTCGAGGAGCTCGGGCAGCCTTATGAATTGGTCGAGGTTCATCTGCGCTCACCGGAAGCCTATGCGCTCAACCCATCGGGCAAGGTGCCGATCCTCATCGACGGCGAGCTGACGGTGACGGATTCGGCGGCGATCTGCGTTTATCTAGCCGACAAGCATGCCGACAAGGACATGGGCGCCAACCCGGGCGTCGCGGGCCGTGCCGAGATGGATTCCTGGATGCATTTTGCCCAGAGCGAGTTGGAAGCGCCGCTGTGGAACAAATTGCGCCATCGCTTCCTGCTGCCTAGGGATGTGCGCGTCGATGTCGGTCCTGCGGCGGCTTACGATTTTGCCTCGGAACTGAAGGCGCTGGAGCGGCGGCTGGGCGACAAACCGTTTGCGCTCGGCGATCGGTTTTCCGCTGTCGATGTGCTGCTCGGCGACATGGGCGGCTGGGCTCGCGCCGGCCGATTCCCGATCGACTCCGAGCGCGTCAACGCCTATTTCGACCGCGTGCTGGCACGGCCCGCCCGTGCACGGGCGCAAGCAAATGGGGGATCCATGAAATGAAGCTCAACCTCAACACCGACTTCACCAAATTCCCGCGGGCCGTCTCCGTACTGTCCGCCGGCAACGCCGGAACCACGCTACCGTCCGGCCGGGCCATTCTCGCCCATGACGAGCGGCATTTGCGCCGCCGCGCCATCGAGCTTGCCGACGGCAGCAAGGTGCTGGTCGACCTGCCCGAACCCGTCGCCTTGAACGATGGCGACCGGCTGGTGCTGGAGGATGGCGGCCATGTCGAGATCATCGCGGCGCCGGAAGAGGTCTATGACATCCGCGCCCGCGACGGCGTGCATCTGGCCGAGCTCGCCTGGCACATCGGCAACCGCCATCTCGCAGCAAGCATCGAGGCCGGTCGCATCCTCATCCTGCGGGACCATGTTATCAAGGCGATGCTGGAGGGGCTCGGCGCCACGGTGGCCGACGTTTCCGAACCGTTCAAGCCGGTGCGCGGCGCCTATTCCGGGCATGGCGGGCAAAGCCACGATCACGGCCATGCGCATGCCCACAGCCACGCCGAAGCGCACAGCCATTCTCATGACGAAGCGCATACCCATTCGCACAGTCACGCCGGCCATCACCACGATCATGGCTGACCAGCCTTCGAACATCGCCCTGCTGCGGCTGATGGCGTGGCTGTCGCCTGCCTTTCCGGTCGGCGGCTTTTCCTACAGCCATGGTCTCGAGCGCGCGGTGCATGACGGGCTGGTTGCCGATGCCGGGAGCCTGGCCGGCTGGCTGGAAACGCTTGTCGAGATCGGTTCGGGCTGGAACGACGCCGTGCTGTTCGCCGAGAGTTGGCGCCGCGCACGCCACGCCGGTGATCTCGATGAAGTGGCGGCACTCGCCGAGGCGCTGGCCGGCTCGCGCGAACGCCATACCGAAACCATGCTGCAGGGTGCGGCCTTCCTCAAAGCGGCGGCAGCCTGGCCAAATCCGGTGCTGAAACGGCTGCCGGCTGAATGCGCCTATTGCGTCGCCGTCGGCGCTGTTGCCGGCGGCAATTCAATTGCGCTTCAGGATGCGCTGTCAGCCTTCCTGCAAACCTTCTTCTCCAACCTCGCCCAGGCGGCGATCCGGCTTGGCATCGTCGGCCAGAGCGGCGCGACCACGTTGTTAGCCGGCTTCGAGCCGCTGGCGCTGACGACCGCAGCCCGCGCCGCGCGCTCGACACTGGACGATCTCGGTGGCTGCGCCTTCGTCTCCGATGTCATGGCGATGAAGCACGAAACCCAGTATTCGCGGCTGTTCCGCTCATGACTTTTCTCGCCTTCGCGCTCTCCCTTGTTCTGCTGCTGATCACCGCGCTGCATGTCTATTGGGGTCTTGGCGGCATCTGGCCGGGCCGGGATGCGGCCTCGTGCGCTCGCGCCGTGGTCGGTTTTCGCGGTGTCGATGAGATGCCGTCGCCGTTCGCCAGTTTCGCCGTTGCCGCGTGCCTGTGCCTGGCGACACTATGGCCGCTGGCGCTCGAAGGCGTCTTTGCTTCACCCTTCCCAAAGCAGGGCCTCGCCGCCACTTCGCTGCTCATCGGCCTAGTGTTCCTGGGTCGCGGCATAGCCGGCTTCACGCCATGGTGGCGGCGGCTGGCGCCGGAACAACCTTTCGCGCGGCTCGATGTCCGCTATTATTCGCCGCTCTGCCTGTTGATCGGGCTCGGCTTTGCCATCCTCGCCATCACGGAGTTTCCGACATGACACAGACAAATGGCCCGCTGCGCATCGGCATTGGCGGCCCGGTCGGTTCGGGCAAGACGACGCTGACCGAAAAACTGTGCAAGGCGTTGCGCGACGAGTTTTCCATCGCCGTCGTCACCAACGACATCTACACCAAGGAAGACGCCATGATGCTGGCGCGGCTGCAGGCACTGCCCGAGGACCGCATCATGGGTGTCGAGACCGGCGGCTGCCCGCACACCGCCATCCGCGAGGATGCGTCGATCAATCTGCAGGCAATCGCCGAAATGAACAGGAAATTCCCGGATCTCGACATCGTCTTCATCGAATCCGGCGGCGACAATCTTGCCGCGACCTTCTCGCCTGACCTCGCCGACCTGACGCTCTATGTCATCTCGGTTTGCCAGGGCGAGGAGATTCCGCGCAAGGGCGGGCCGGCGATCACCCGCTCCGATTTCCTGGTGATCAACAAGAGCGATCTTGCTCCTTACGTAAACGTCAATCTCGATGTCATGGAGAGCGACGCCGGCCGCATGCGCGGAAAACGGCCGTTCGGCTTCACCGACCTGTCGCGCGGCAAGGGGCTGCAGGAGGTGATCGATTTCATCATCGAGCATGGCGGCCTGCGGGCCAGCGGTGCCGCTGCCAGCACGGCAGCGTGAGACAGCTATCCCTGCACCAACCAAAACCGGTTGCGGACATGGGCTGGCCACGGCATTCTTGCCGAAACCGGAGGATTTTAGGATGAGCCTTGCCCGTCTGCAAAAGGAAACGCTGACCAACCTGCCCTACTATGAGGAGCGCGTCGATCTTGCCTGCGCCTTCCGCTGGACGGCACGGCTCAACATGCATGAGGCGGTGGCCAATCACTTCTCGCTGGCCGTCAATGATGGCGGGACACAGTTCCTGATGAACCCCAACCAGGTGCATTTCTCGCGCATCAAGGCGAGCGACCTTCTGATGATCGATGCCAACGATCCAGAAACGCTCTCCGGCCCCGATGCGCCCGACCCAACGGCGTGGGGACTGCATGGCGCCATCCATCGCAATGTGCGCCACGCGCGCTGTGTCATGCATGTCCATTCGATCCACGCCACGGTGCTGGCATCGCTCGCTGACTCGACACTGCCGCCGATCGACCAGAATTCAGCGATGTTCTTCAATCGCCATGTCGTGGACGCGCATTATGGCGGGCTGGCCTTCGAGGAGGAGGGCGAGCGCTGCTCGCAGCTTCTCGTCGATCCCAAGGTCAAGGTGATGGTGATGGGCAATCACGGCGTGCTGGTCATCGGCGACACGGTCGCCGATGCCTTCAACCGCATGTTCTATTTCGAACGCGCCGCCGAGACCTACATCAAGGCGCTGTGGACCGGCCGCCCGCTGCGCACGCTTTCCGACGCGATCGCAGAAAAGGCCGCGAGCGAGATGGACGACTATCCCGGCCAGGCCGAACGCCATCTCAGCGAGTTGAAGGCGATCCTCGACGAGCAGGAACCGGTTTACCGGAATTGAGGACCCTTCTCCCCGTCACTATACGGGGAGAAGGTGCCGGCAGGCGGATGAGGGGCGGCGCAAGCCCCGAAAGTGTGGGACGAACCAAAACTCGGCCTGACCGTGATCTCAATACGCCATGGAAAGCGCCTTCATTGTCAATCGCGGCGCCGCCCCTCATCGCCCTGCCGGGCACTTCTCCCCGTATAGTGACGGGGAGAAGGACGCTCTTATTCGCCGGTTTCGCCAATCATCGACGTCGCAGGAAGAGCCACCCACTTTCCCCAAGCTTAAAGCCCCAGTTCAGTCCGCAATTCCTCGGCGCTGTTGATGACGACGGCGCCGGGCGGGCCTTCCATCGGCTTTTCCGGCCAGAAGATCGTTTTCATGCCCGCCGCCAGTCCCGCCATGGCGCCCGGCCAGCTGTCGTCGATCGCCACGGCGTGCGTAGGGTCGACATCGGCCAGATAGGCGGCGCGCAGGAACGGCTCGGCATGCGGCTTGCCTTCGCGCACATCGTTGCGGCTGATCGTCTTCATGCCGGGGTAGATCAGGCCGACCATGCTCAGATTGGCGTCGACGATCATCCGGTCCGAATTCGAGACCACGGCCTGCTGGATGCCTCTTGCACGCAGCTCGTTGAATATCTCGATCGCGCCCGGGCGCGGCTTCAGCCCCTCGACCAACGGCAGATAATGCTCGTATTTGCGCACGATCCAGTCGTCGAAAGGCAGGTCCAGGCCGAACTCGTCGCGCATCATCTCGTAGACCGGCCAGGCGGCGACACCGAGCACGCGCTCATGCAGATCGTCCGGCGGGACAAGGCCGACATTGCGCATCGCCGCCATCAGGGCTGCTTCGTGCAGCGGTTCGCTGTCGACCAGCGTGCCGTCCATGTCCCAGAAAACCGCTTTCGGCATCATGTGAGGCTCCTTTTTGCCATCCCTTAAAGGGTTTGAGCCGGGAGATAAACCTTCGGAGCACAAGAACCTGCCGCCTGCCGGGACCGCGGCCAAGTCTCTTTGGCGACACAGGCAAAAAACTGGGCCGTGCCTACGCCGATCGACAGCAAGCAATTGCTCCCGAGATTGACAATTGCGCAGCAGGCCGTTCCCTGCGAAAGTGGGCATGGGCCGCTCTCATGACCGGCGGTCTCGGGAGGCAGGACTTTGAATAGCCGGCAGGATGGTGGCAGCAACAGGCTGGACGATGCGGCGCGCGCCGGCTGGCTTTATTATGTTGCCGGCAACACACAGGACCAGATCGCTTCGACGCTCGGCATTTCGCGGCAAACGGCGCAGCGGCTGGTATCGCTGGCGGTGTCGGAGGGCTTGATCAAGGTTCGCGTCGACCATCCGATCGCCAACTGCCTCGATCTGGCGGCACGGCTGAGATCGCGCTTTGCGCTCGATCTGGTCGAGGTGGTGCCGAGCGACCCCAATTCGTCCTCGACCACGATCGGCATCGCCGAAGCGGCTGCCGCCGAGATCGAGCGGCGGCTGCGGTCACCGACCCCGATCGTCATGGCGATCGGCACCGGGCGCACGCTGAAGGCGGCGATCGAGCAGTTGCCGCCGATGGAATGCCCGCAGCACAAGGTGGTGTCGTTGACCGGCAACATCTCGCCGGACGGCTCGGCAGCCTTCTACAACGTCATCTTCACCATGGCCGACAGGGTCAAGGCGCGCTCCTTCCCGATGCCGCTGCCGGTCATCGCCTCGTCGCCGGAGGAGCGCGAGATGCTGCTCAACCAGCCGATGATCCAGCCGACGCTTGCGCTTGCCGCCGAGGCCGACGTCACCTTCATCGGCATCGGCGATCTCGGCCCCAAGGCGCCGCTCTACGAAGACGGCTTCATTTCGGAGAGCGAATTGAAGGCGCTGCAGAAGGCCGGCGGCATCGCCGAGATCGTCGGCTGGGTGTTCGATAGGGAGGGCCGCATGATCGAGGGCATCACCAACGACCGGGTGTCGTCGGCGTCGCTTCCGTCACGCGAGAAATCACTGGTCATCGCACTGGCCATGGGCGAACGAAAGCTGCCAGGCATCCTGGCGGCCGCGAACCGGCGGCTGATCAACGGCCTCATCACCGATGAACGGACCGCCGCCGCCCTGCTGGCCAACATCTGACCGGAACCACAACTGATTTGCGATAAAACCAACCGCGCTAGCTGTGCCGCCCGAAAGGGTCATTGCCATCGAGAAAACCGAGATCGCGCTGCAGATGCGGCGACAGGTCCCTGATGTCGAGATGTGCTCGTCTTTTGGCCGCGAACCAGCCGAATCCATCCGTCAGCCACGAAAACCAGCGGTGATCCGGTGCGGGAGTGCATTTTTGCTGCGCCATGGTCATGATCGTCAACCTTCGCTATCCTGAACCCGAATGACGGGTTGACTAGGAATGTCGGTCTTGACGGCAGTCTTTGCCAATCGAACGTCGATAAGGACCCATAAGGAGGCTTTATGCCGGACCTCAGCTCTCGGCAGGTTGCACAGCTTCCGCCGCTGCAGGCGATCCGGGTGTTCGAAGCGGTGGCGCGGCATCTTTCCTTCACCAAGGCCGCCAGTGAACTTGCCATGACGCAAGCGGCGGTCAGCTATCAGATCAAGGTGCTGGAGGAACGGGTCGGCGCGCCGCTGTTCCTGCGACGACCACGCCAGATCGCACTCACCGAGGCTGGACAGCGCCTCGCGCCGGCGGTCAGCGAGGCCTTTGCCATTCTCGGTCAGGCCTATGCCGCGGCGCGTGGCGGGGCCGACGGCTTGCTGTGCGTCACGACGGTGCTGACATTCGCCTCGAACTGGCTCGCGCACCGGCTGGGGTCGTTCCAGATCCCCCATCCAGCGCTGGCGGTGCC
>NZ_RZQI01000217.1:0-7674 GCF_003998335.1 Mesorhizobium sp. M7A.F.Ca.CA.002.05.1.1
CGGCAGCCAGCGATAGGCCCAGCTTTCCGGCACTGGCAGCCGTGCGCTGAGATATTCGGGGAAGCGTGTGTGATAGCTGGTGGTGAACGGCCGGCCGGCATTGCGGCAATAGCGCCGCGCCATGATGCCGAGCGGCCCTTCGGTGACGATGTGGATGTGGTCGGCCTTGCCTGCGTCGATCAGGCGCGCGACATGGCCGGGCGTGGTCAGCGCCAGCCTGATGTCGGGATAGGTCGGCAAGGGCAGGGTGCGAAAGATGTTCGGCGTCAGGAAATCCACGGCGACATCGAAGGATTTCAGCGTCTCGGTGAGCCGCTCCAGCGTGTGGACAACGCCGTTAACCTGCGGCCGCCAGGCATCGGTGACCATCAATATGCGCATGGCGGCCCTTTGCAGGAAAGGTCGACGGTTGCCTTGAGACGATGCCGGAACGGCGACCAGACCGCTGCTCTCGCTTCGCTCCAGCGCACCCGGACGGGCACGGGGTCGAAGTGAGGCGGCAAGGTCGAATCAATTGAGGTCGCGCGCTTCATGCGCGTTCTTGATCATGGTTTCATGACGGGCGGATGAAGCCTGTTTCCACTTTCGGTATCGTGCCGGTTATGCGGGAACCTTGATGATAGCGCGCAGTCCGCCGAGCGGGCTGTCTTCAAGGGTGATGTCGCCGCCATGGGAACGGGCGATGTCGCGGGCGATCGACAGGCCGAGCCCGGTGCCGCTGGCATCGAGGTTGCGGGCTTCGTCGAGCCGCACGAAGGGTTTGAAGACGTCTTCGCGCCGGTCGGCGGGAATGCCCGGACCATCGTCGTCGATGGTGACCAGCAGCGAGCCGCGGCCATGGGTGGCGTTGACTTCCACCGTCTTGGCATAGCGGAAGGCGTTGCCGATGACGTTGGACATCAATCGGGCAAAGGCGTTCGGCCGCACATGCACATCGGGGTCTCCGGCAAGCGTCGTCGACAGCTTGCGCTTGCGCAGCCTGGCTTCCTCGCCGAGCTTTTCGAAATAGGCCTCGAGATCGAACCGTCCGGCGTCTTCCGAAGCCTCGCCACGGGCAAAGGCGAGATAGCCTTCGAGCATCGACTGCATGTCGTCGATGTCCTGGTCGAGCGCGGCCTTGGTCTCGGCCTTGCCGCCGGAAAGCGCCAACTGCAGCTTGAAGCGGGTGAGGATGGTTCGCAGGTCATGACTGACGCCGGTCAGCATGGCGGTGCGCTGCTCGATCTGGCGCTCGATGCGTTCGCGCATCTGCATGAAGGCAAAGCCGGCGCGGCGAACCTCCTCGGCGCCGCGGGGCCGGAAGTCACGCGGCATCGGCCGGCCCTTGCCGAAACTTTCGGCGGCTTCGGCAAGCATCAGGATCGGCCGGATCTGGTTGCGCAGGAAGGGAATGGCGATCATCAGGAGCACCAGCGAGGTGCCGACCATCCAGATAAGGAAGATGTGGGTGTTGGAGGCATAGGCCTGGCTGCGGCGCACGAAGACGCGCAGCACCTTGCCCTCGAGCTGCACGCGCACCTCGACGATGTTGGAGTTGCCGACCGTGTCGATCCAGAACGGGCGGTTGATCTGGCGGGTGATCTCCGACGAGAGAACATCATCCAAAATCGAGAAAAACGGTTTTGGGCCAGGCGCGGGCAGCGGGTCGGGCGGCAAGAGGTCGACCTTCAACTGCATGCGGTCCTGGGCGATGCGTATGATGTTGGTGTAGTCGGCATCGCGCGGATAGGTTTCGATCAGGTCGATGATGGCGGCGATGTCGCGCACGGTGGCCTGCGACAGGCGCTGCGTCACGGTTGCCCAATGACGTTCCATGAAGACGAAGGCGACGACCGATTGCAGCAGGATCATCGGCGCGATGACGATGATCAGCGAGCGGGCATAGAGCCGCTTGGGCATATACAGCGAGACGAGGCGCCAGAAGCGGTTCCAGGCGCGCGGCACCGCCTTCAGCGTCCGCGCGGCGCGTACGCTCAAGCCGCCATTGCCCGGCTGTTCCAGTTCCGTGGTTGCCATTCGCTCATTTCGCTTGCCCGCAGCCGCTCAGCAGGCCGCAGGCGGCATTCTATTCCACGCTGAGCCGATACCCAATACCGCGCACGGTCTGCAGCCAGACCGGGTTGGACGGATCGCGCTCGATCTTGCGGCGCAGCCGGTTGATCTGGACGTCGATGGTGCGCTCGCCGACCTCCGAATCGTCACCGACAAGCTCGTGGCGGGGTATCGTCTCGCCGGCCCTTGCCGCGAAGATCGCCAGGATCTCCTGCTCGCGGTCGGTCAGCTTCAGCGCCTCGCCGCCACGCTTCAACTCGCGCCGGGCGATCTGGAAGGTGTAGGGGCCGAAGACCAACTGCTCGACCTTGGGCGTGGTCGCCGGGCCACCACGGCGAAGAATGTTGTTGATGCGCAGGATCAGCTCGCGCGGATCGAACGGCTTCGGCAGGTAGTCGTCGGCGCCGGCCTCAAGCCCTGAGATGCGGCTGTCGGTCTCCGACAGGGCCGTCAGCATCAGGATCGGTACGTTCTTTTCGGCTCGCAGCGACTTGGTCAGGTCGACGCCCGTTTCACCGGGCATCATGACGTCCAGCACCAGAAGGTCGAAGTCGAGGCCGGCAAGCTTGCGCCTGGCTTCGCCGGCATTGCCGGCGACGGTGACGCGAAAGCCGTTTTCGGTCAGATACTGCTTGAGAAGATTGCGGATGCGGGTGTCGTCGTCGACGACAAGCAGATGCGGCGCGTCGTCGTCCGGCGCGGCCGCGTGATCGACCCGTTCAGTGCTCTCCATGGCTTTTCCCTGACATTTTTGCGGACCCAACGTCGATCTGCGCCCTCAGTTCCGGATTGACCATCGCTTCGAGGAACCGTTCCACCAAGGTCCGTTCGGTTACTCCGGAATCCCCCAATGCAGCATGGATGCGGCGCGACTGTGGCCGCGCCAGCGCCAGCGCCAGCGCACGGCCCTTGGCGGTCGGATAAAGTTCGCGCTGTCGGCGGTCGCGCGGACCTTGCAACTGCACGACATGGTCGGTGTCGATCAACTGCTTGAGCACACGGGCCAGGCTCTGTTTGGTGATCTTCAGCACGTCGAGCAGTTCGGCGACCGTCAGGCCCGGCCTGCGGTTGACGAAATGCAGCACCCGGTGGTGGGCCCGGCCAAAGCCGTAGTCGGCCAGGATCTGGTCCGGATCGGAGGTGAAGTCACGATAGGCAAAGAAGAGCAGCTCGATAATGGCGAAGTCGATGCCGTCCTCGACCGACATCGCGGTCCTGATCGGTTTTCCGGCGGCTGGGCTTCGATCCGTCATTATTTCTCCGTGGGAAAGAGAGATTATGTCAGTACTATTGACGTAATTTCCCTGCAATGGTAATTTTTGACAAGCTTTTGGGCGGATTGCGAACGAAAAGGCAAGGGAAGCCGGTTTTTCCGGAATTTCCTGAGTTTGCCAGAGCGCAATTATCCGCTTACGCTCCACCATAAAAGCCGCTTTGGGCGGCCGACACGAAACACACAACGATACAAGTATCCGGGCTGCCGCCCGTGGGAGGTTACCATGGCATCCGTTCCCTTCGATCAACTCGATGGCTCCATCTGGATGAACGGCGAATTCGTCCAATGGGGTGACGCCAAGATCCATGTGCTGACGCACGGGCTGCATTACGCCAGCGCCGTTTTCGAGGGAGAACGCGCCTATGGCGGCGAGATCTTCAAGCTCAACGAACACACCGAGCGCCTGCATGAATCGGCACGCCTGCTCGGTTTCAATATCCCCTATACGGTGGCCGAGCTCAACGACGCCTCATCCACGCTTCTCAAGAAGCAGGGTTTCCAGGACGCCTATGTCCGGCCGATTGCCTGGCGCGGCAGTGAGCAGATGGGCGTCTCGGCGCAGAACAACCGCATCAACTGTGCCATCGCCATCTGGCAATGGCCGAGCTATTTCGATCCTGCGCAGAAGCTGAAAGGCATCCGTCTCGATGTGGCGGAATGGCGCCGGCCCGACCCGCGCACCGCGCCTTCCAGGTCGAAGGCAGCCGGCCTCTACATGATCTGCACCATGTCCAAGCACGCCGCCGAGGCCAAGGGCTATGCCGACGCCATGATGCTCGACTGGCGTGGCCAGGTCGCCGAAGCGACCGGAGCCAACATCTTCTTCGTCAAGGAGGGCAAGATCCACACACCCAAGCCTGACTGCTTCCTCGACGGCATCACCCGCCGCACGGTCATTGGGCTGGCCAAGGATCGCGGCCTGGAGGTGATTGAACGCGCCATCCTGCCGGAAGAGCTGGAAAGCTTCGAGCAGTGCTTCCTGACCGGGACGGCGGCGGAAGTGACGCCGGTTTCCGAGATCGGGCCTTACCGATTCGAGGTCGGCGAAATAGCCAAGAATCTTATGAATGACTATTCTGCGGCCGTTCAGCCCAAGCACGCGATCGCCGCAGAATAACGAAAGTCACAGCTTTTTTAGGAAGTAGGGGCGGTTTTCGGGCCGCCCCTTTTATTTCAGCGTTTCTGCATTTGACTTTCGTCCAATTCGGCGTCTCATGATGGTGTCGGCCCGGGAGGCTGACAGCTATGGAGGGACTAATCATATGGACATGAACACGCTTCTTCCGATCATCATACAGGTGATTACTGGCGTCATCGGTGGTCAGGCGGTCGGTGCGGCGCTCAAGACGGCGGCGATGGGTCAGCTTCCCAAAATCCTGGGCGGAGCCATTGGCGGCGTCGGCGGTGCGGCGATCCTCGGCAGCCTGCTGGGTGGCGGTGCGGTCGATCCGGCGGCTGCGGCAGCAGCAACGAGCGGTCTCGGCAGCGCGCTGAACCTGCAGAACATCGTCGGCGGCGCCGGCGGCGGCGCGATCCTGACCGCCATTCTCGGCGCGGTCATGGGCGCCATGAAGAAGTAGGCGGGCCGTTAAGGTCTTTTCAAATGGGCGGCTTCGGCCGCCCATTTCCGTTTTCGGAGCTACCGATGTTCGTCTTGCGAGGGTGGACGCCCTTTGTCCGCGCCTCTACATCACCCGTGAACATCGAAAGGACGATCATGGGTCAGCTCAATGCCGGCATCGTGCCGGTCACACCGTTCCAGCAGAATTGCACCATCCTGTTCGACATGGATGACAAGCATGGCGTCGTCGTCGATCCTGGCGGCGATATCGACAAGGTGCTGGCGGTGCTGAAGGACAATGCGATCTCAGCCGGGGCGATCTGGATAACGCATGGCCACATCGACCATGCCGGCGGCGCAATGGAGTTGAAGGAGGCGCTCGGCGTCGAGATCATCGGTCCGCATGAGGCCGACAAGTCGCTGCTCGACAATCTGGAAAACCAAGGCAAGCGCTACGGCATCGCCGGAGCGCGCAACTGCGTGCCCGACCGGTTCCTGTCCGAAGGCGAGACCGTGTCGTTCGGCGGCCATGTGTTCGAGGTGCTGCACTGCCCCGGCCATGCACCAGGTCACGTCGTATATTACAACCGCGCGGCCAAGTTCGCCCATGTCGGCGACGTGCTGTTCCGCGGCTCGGTCGGCCGCACCGACCTGCCGGGTGGCGACCATGCGGCACTGATCGCTTCGATCAAGGACAAGCTCCTGCCGCTCGGCGACGACATCGGCTTCATCTGCGGCCACGGTCCCGGCGGACGTTTTGGCGAGGAGAGGCGGACCAATCCTTTTCTCGTTTAGAGCAATTCACCATTTCACGGAAACGGCGGGGCCGCTCTAACCCTTTGTTCTGACTCAATTCCCAAGGGAAAACGCTTCGCGCTTTTCCCGGGAAACCGTTTCACACTTTTCCTGGAATTGCTGTAGGGCGTGCCGATATTCGCCTGCCCCAATCCTGTGATGCTCCAAACAGAAAAGCGCTGGCCTTGCGGTCAGCGCTTTTCTGTTGGGGCAGGGAGGCCCTGGTTTAGTTCGCCGTGCAGAAATGCTGTTCGCCGTCATTACCGGTGAACGTGCCGGTGCGGGAATTGAAGGTGCGGTAGCGGTCCGAGCAGTATTCGTACCAATCACGCGTCCACGGCTCGGCATAACGATCAGCGTAGACCACCCGCGGCTCCGCATAGTAGCGGCGGACCGGGGCCGGGCGCACCACCACGTCACGATCGTAGTAACCGTCATCGTAGTAGCGGTCAGCGTCGGGCGGCGGGCGGTCATTGGCCAATGCGCCGCCGATCAGCGCACCGGCCGCGAGGCCGAGCACGCCGGCGGCAATGGCATCGCCGTTGCCATGATGGCCATGATGGCGGCGCCAATCACGTGCGTTGGCGGCGGGCAAGGCCGAAAGCGTGGTGGCGACCACGGCAGCGGCCAGGACGGCGGTCTTGAAAATTCGGTTCATCTCGGTCTCCTTCGTGCCGGCCCGTGTAGTTTCGGGGATGCGGTCCGGCTTTACCAAAGACTAATATGCAACCGTGGCTGAACGGGGGCTGAACGGATTTCGACGAATTTATTCACAACAGGCGTCAAAGGTCACACGCCTCCAGGGAGCGAAAACCATCGCCGGTCCAAGCCGGCTCAGCCGACCGACAGATTGACGGCCTTGGGTCCCTTGCCGCGCTTGTCCGGCTCGGTGTCGAACGACACTTTCTGGCCATCCTCCAGGCCGGGAAGGCCGGACGCCTGCACGGCTGAAATATGGACGAAAACATCCTTCGCGCCATCATCGGGCGTGATGAAGCCGAAGCCCTTGGCATGGTTGAAGAATTTGACGGTGCCGGTCTGCGGCATGGGAAGCTCCTTTGTCCCATAAACTCCAGTCTCGGGCCGGCAAATGCCCGAGTGGAAATTTGTCCTTTATTTTAGCGTCATCGGCAAGAGAAAGTTTTGCGGGCGTCTAAAGCACGTTGCGGCACGCTTTGGGTCTTTGTTTTATGCAAGTCGTAGCCCAGAACCTGGCGGCTTGGGCGACATCACCGGCCCGCGCCTTCGATAAGGAAAAGGCGCGACGAAGATCGCCGCGCCTTTCAAAATTCAGATCCCTCTCCAGGCCAGGTGCAGGCATGGAGCCTCCGTCGCACGTCCGAGTGACATGCGGCGCGCCGATGGCTCAGGCTGCGCGGAGGTTGACGGCCTTGGGGCCCTTGCCCATGCGGTCCGGCTCGACGTCGAAGGTGACCTTCTGGCCGTCAACGAGCGTGCGCAAGCCGGAGGCTTCGATCGCGGAGATATGGACGAACACATCCTTGGCGCCACCATCGGGCGTGATGAAACCGAAGCCTTTGGTCGCGTTGAAGAATTTAACGGTGCCGGTCTGGGCCATTGGGGAAACTCCTTCACCCGTTCAGTCTTTGGTGGTCCCGCCCGCCGCCTGGCGCAAAGGGCAGTTCCCGGTGGTTGCTTCGGCAGTCATGCATTGGCGCATGGTCAAACCCCCCGCCGAAAACGGGGCCGTCAGAGATTCACAGTATCGGGGAAAGGTCGTCCAAAACGTTCCGCTCTCCGGGTCGCAAATGCCCGAACACGGAATTTATCGCACGGAAACGTGATGGTTGCAAGATACCGCCGCGGGCCGCCGTACTGGCGCATCCCGACGCATCAATCGACTGACCTGAGCATCGATGGGCTCGGCATAGGCTTGCTTGCCGGCCGGGTCATCGGCCAGAGCCGGGCCACGAATGGGCCAGACATCGCGGCGCGCTGACCTCCCTTTCGGTCCAGGCGCCGTTGTCGG
>NZ_RZQI01000218.1:0-7646 GCF_003998335.1 Mesorhizobium sp. M7A.F.Ca.CA.002.05.1.1
CACCCACGATGCGCATCCGCAGTTTATTGTCTGGGAGATGGGCTGGATTGCTCGGCGGCGCTGGCGCTAAGGCGGGGCTGTCGCCGGACAATTAGCATTCACTGCCAACAGCCTTGCAACCGTCACCAGTTGCAAGGCTCGGCGGCGGGTCGACAAATCACATGAAATCGTCGTCGGACCCGCTATCGCTGCTGTCGCTGTCCTCGGTTTTGTGGAGATAGAGTGGAGGTTTGCCTGCACGCTGCCACTCACCGGCACTGTTCTTCGTCCATTTGTCGGGATGCTGCGTAGGGTCAAGCACCAGGTCGCCATGATCCACTTCAACAAACCCCATCGTCTGCGCGCGCGCTTGTGCTTCCGGATTAGCCGCACGCCAATTCAGCAACGGTCGGTCGCCGTCTATCCGAAGTTGATGCTCCAGCAGAATATCGCCCGCATTTTCGACGAGCGGATGGGCGACTTGAAGATCCACTATGGAAGTGACCTCAGTTCGACCAGGAAATTGTTCCCGCCAACTTTCCGATTCGAACTCGTTCATGCTGAATCCGCCTTCCATTCTCAGCAGTCCGGCACTCCGGTCTCCCAATTGGTAACTGAAATATCGCGCGTGCTCCGTATCTCGACGGATGCCATATTGCTGAGCAACGTCCGCGGTGCGCCTGGCTCGTGACGATACGAACTCTGAATACTCTTGAGGATTGTCGGCGATGTGCGTGATTTCATCACCATGAAATTGCCTCACCTGTCTCCTGAAGGAAGTCCTGTTGATCTCCACCACAGGAGGTCGGGAATTGAGGGAGTATGCTTGGGGAGCCGCCGATGATGAGGCGCCGCTACCTTCCGATCCGGATAAGTGCATTCGGGCAAATGTGTCCGCGAACCCTTCGCTTCCTGCATCCGCTTGCTCGCCGGCATTATGCGCGCGGTAACTATCGGATGAGCCACCAATTCGACCATACATGACGATTCGTACTCCTATGTTTCGCAACCGAGCTCAAGTTAGCACGGCTGTTCAACATAGGGCGCTTAGTTGACGACTAGCTGACGAGGGCATTCCAACGGCTGCACCAATCAAATCCGTACTGCCGGCCTCAAAACCTCGGACTGCGCCACGCACCGGCCAGCAGAGGCTGCAAGGTCATGCCCGGAGGACTTGCCGTAGTTGCTGGGTGGCAGATCCGAGGGGAGTGATTGCCCCAGGCCCGCGGTTGCGCGGTTGGCCTGACAGAGACACTGGGGCACGGATGGCCAGCCGACATTTGCCACTAGCATGGAGCCAGGTCAGTTTTGAACTGGCAGTCGTGGACTTCCAATGACTAGGCCAAGCCTGCGGCAAAGAATGCTTTCGCGACAGGCTGGAAATATTGCATAGGAACCGCGTGGCCGAGTTTTGTAGTGCCTATCAGCTGACGCGCTAAGACATGGTCATGGACGATCGTCAGGCGTAGTGCCCGCGCCTCGCTCAACACATGTGAAACGCGCTCACCTTCGGCACGGCAAACTAAGAACGGCACCCCGGTTTCACCGCGAACGTAACGCAGACCGATCAGGACCGCCCTTCCTGTTAAGACCAGCGTGGCGCGTTGCACGCCAAGCGCAGGCTCGTCGGCCGCCTCCTCGCGGATGCGACGCTGTTCACCTTTCAACTCTGGCGCTCCTTGCTGATCCTTCGACTCGCGCGTCACTTCGGTATTGGTCATGCGCATTTCGCGCAGATACAACGCGCGCTGGAGCAGGAGATCGATCAGTCCGCCGACCAGCAGTGCGCCGGCGCCAATTCCCATCAGCAATTTTGTCTCCATAAAGATGAGGCCAACACAGCCCATGCCGCAGATCGGCAGAGGGACCATTGTCTTCCACATCCCGAGAAGGACAATGGAAAAGGTTGCGCTGAGAACCAATACCTTGAACATGGTCTTGCAGACTTCGACCATGGAACGAGCAGACCCCAAGCGCTTCAGCCCTTCAAAGGGGTCAATTTTCTTAAAGCTGAGCTTCATCGGCTCCAGAGAGAAGACAAATCCACCATTGGCTAGCAGGCTGGCCAAAATCACCGCGGCGACGAGGGTTCCAAGCAGCGGGCCAACAGCCGCGACGGTGAGTTGGACGAGCACAACCAATGCCTGCGGCACCGCGGTATCGAAAGGTAGGCTCTGCAACTTGGTGGCTAATAGGAGCGCTTCCCGGCATTTGTCCTCGATCACGCTGCCTCTTAGCCAAAGGTAGCCGAGCCCAGCGCAAGTCCCGACCGCGCGGACGAAATCGGAGCTACGTGGCAGCTGTCCTTTTTTGCGCGCTTCACTTAACTTCTTCGGGCTGGCGGCGTGTGTCTTCTCTTCACTTGTGTCGCTCATGGCAGCAATTTGTCGAACCACTCCAGCACGCCGTTGGCACGTGTGACCTCCAGTTTCATGCTCTCCACCAGATAGGCAGCGTAGGTGACCATGAGAACTGGAAAGACAATGTTCTTGATTGCCGGAGACAGTTGGCTCGCCTTAAATTGCGGGGCAAAGCGACGCAGCAGCATCATCGATATATCAATCAGTATCAGGAAGAACACGACAGGCCCCGATACCAATAATGCCGTGCGCATTATGCTGTCGAGAAGCCCCAACAACTCCATTGCTCCTGGCCCGCTCAGTGTCGGGTGAAACTGATACACCGGCCAGATCAAGTAGCTGCGGTACAGGACACTGATCAAAGTTTCCAGGCCTCCTGATCCGACGAATATGGCAATCGCAGTGATCCCCAGAAAAACGCCCATCGCGGAAGCCTGACTGTTCGTCGCGGGATCGGCCGAAGCGGTCGGGCTGCTGATGCCGCGTTGGTTGTCGATAAGCTCCCCGGCAGCCTGAAGGCCCCAAAGCGGAATGCCAAGAAAAGTGCCAAGGAGTACACCGACAAAAACTTCCTTGAATCCGAGCAGGGTTAGCTGGATCAGGCGTGTATCAGGATCCAGCGCCGGCAATCCGCCACTGACATGTGCCAGGCATGGTAGTGCGAAGCCAACAGCCAAACAGCCCCGGATCAGCCCACTGATCTGCGAGCGTGTGAATACGGGAAAGATCAGCATGATGCCCATCGCGCGGGCTGCCCCAAGACCTGCCGCAACGACGAGTTCGAGAGCCGTCTGGATCAGAATTTGAATATCGGCCGATGGCGCGTCCATGGGGCGGACTAGTAGCTAAGTGTCATTGCGGGAAACTCGGTGAAGATCTGATCGGCTAGCTCTATGAGCGGGGCGCTTAGCACAGGAGCAAACAGCCCAATCACCGCGACAACGACCAGAAGCTTCACGGTGAGCGGCAAGCTTTCATCCTGGATCTGCGTCGCCGCCTGGAGGATGCCGATGACGAGGCCGACAACCACTGATGCAATGAGCGGCGGTAGAATCCAGATCATGAAAACCACCAGTGATTGGCTCATAAGAGTAATGATGCTGGATTCAGTGATGATCAGCCTCCCGGTAACGTATAACTCAGCACAAGCCCATGCATCAATTTTGACCAACCATCAATGGCAACAAACAAGAAGATCTTGAACGGGACAGATATAACAGTTGGTGAGACCATCGACATGCCCATCGCCATCAAGATAGTTGTCACTATCAGATCTATAACAATAAAAGGCAGATAAAGTAGAAACCCTATCTCAAATCCACGCTTCAATTCCGATAGCAAGAAAGATGGTACAAGTATTGCAAAGTCATCAGGCGTGGCTGCAGCGTGCATTTCCTCTGGCCAGACCTTTTCTGTCGAAGATAGGAAAAATCGCCGCTGCTCTTCATTTGTGAATTTCTTGAGATGCTCGCGCAAGGGCTCACTTCCGGCTTTAGCGGCGCTTACCCAGTCGTCGAATGTCTGATAGTGGAGCTTGGGATCCGACATGCGGTCATAGGTCTGCTCAGCAACGGGCGCACTAACGAACATAGTGAGGATCATCGCCGCGGCGTACAGCACCACATTGGGTGGTATGGTCTGGGTCCCGAGCGCATTGCGGACGAGGAAAAGAACAATTGATACCTTTACAAAGGCCGTTGTCGTGGCAACTGCTAAAACCAGCAGACCGAGTCCGGCGGTAACCGCAAGAAGCGCCAGGATTGTCGGCTGAGCTTCACTCATTGCATGCAAACCCGCCACGCAGCCTGATGCCCAGCTCTTCTCCGATGCGGACAATGTCGCCACGCCCGATACGCTGACCATTGGCCACTATGTCGACCGGGCCGTCGATCGGCCATCCAAGTTCAAAAATATGCCCTTCGCCGGCACTTCTTAATTCCCCAAGAGAAATAGGCCAGCGGCCGCATTCAAAGACAAGCACGATCTCGACATCGTCGAGATCCTTAGTAAGCTCCAGTTGCGATCCGGGTTGTGTCATATGCGCACTCTCCAAAGGACACGGTCGCGGGCGGAAAGGCCCCCGCAAGATTAATTCATCGCCGTCAAGATCCGCCTCGGCGCACAACTGGCCGACAGCTAGGGTGATCTGGCCGCGGCCGAACGGCGCAATATCGGGCAACAATGCATCACCGACACATGCGCTTCGAAGAAGCGCCGCAGGAAGGCGAAGCGTGCCGACCTCTCCTGCAACAATGAGCGGGAGCTCTGGAGGCAGCCCGCCCAGCTGCCGCGGCAACTGGGCAAGCAGTTCGCCTAGCGCGCGAAACGCAGGCGGTACTAAGCCGTCAAGTGGCGTGAACAGGAATAGACGGCCCTTGCCCTTGACCGCGCCGAAAATGATGTCGAGTTCAAGATGAGGAGCCAGCATCGTGGCTTCGCATACCCGCACGAGTTGCACGTTCAGACGCGTCGTCTCCTCCAGTCGAGTGACAAGCGGCTCCAGAGCGAGTTCGAGAATTAGCGAAGCAGTTGGCTCGGAAGGGAAGGCCAAGCCGTTCTGCACTGTCGTGATGAACTCCTCTACGAGCGGGCGCGACAGTGACAAGATGACCGTTTCGGCTCCCACTCTCCAGACGCAGTCAAGCATCGGAATGGCAGCAGGTTCCTGCTGCCAGACAAGCCCTGCCGTTCGCACCGATAGCGGCACCTCGTTGATCCGGCTTTGAAACGGCGTGCGCGGCGCTGCTGTATCATTGAGCCACGAGACAACCGTGTGGGACAGTTTCAGAACTGGTTCGAACATGGCGGGTGTGACCGCAGCGCCTATCAAAGACTGCACGGTCGTGTCATTCGGACGACCTCTTGCGACCGTCGGATCCGGTTGCGCGGCATTTAGGCAAGCGACCCCCTCGCATATTTCAGCAGTATCTCATCGTCGGCCTCGATCTCGGCTGCGGCCTCCGAATGAGTCTCGACGGCGCGCCGCACGTCGTCCTCGATTTGTTGCCATTTGTCCCTTGCCGCCGAACATATGACCCATAGCTCCCTCGTCCTGGACGCCGCCATCTCAGCCTCCTCTTGAGCGATTTGGGTATCATCAAGCATCTGCCGTCTGGAATTGATCTCAGCGGCAAGTTGTTCAGTGTGAAGGCGGTGACGGTCGAGCGCTGCGCTAGACAAGTTGTCGAGTGACATCAGATGCTGATAGAGCGCTGCTTCTTTTCTTGAACAATGTTGCTGTATCATTGCAAGCTCCCTAGAGGCATTTTGTACGGCTGAGGCGGCCACATCGCGCTGGGCTTCCTTCTTGGACAGCTCGCCAAGGGCACGACGCTCTTGCATTTCCTTCAGAAGCCGTAACCTCGAAGACTGAATCCAGTTTACGCGGTCAGACGCGACATCCATGCGACCGTCTCCTCGAAATCTGACGCGTCATCTTCGCTCTGGCGCAGAAACTCCCTCAGTTCGTCGATTGACGCGACAGCCCGGTCAGTCAGGGGATCTCCACCTGGCTTGTATTCGCCAACATTGATCAAGAACTCGGTCTCGGCATAGCGCGACAGGAGCTCGCGGAAAATGGATGCTGCCTTGCGATGTGTCCCCGAAACGACTGCATCCATG
The DNA here is from genome assembly GCF_003998335.1 of Mesorhizobium sp. M7A.F.Ca.CA.002.05.1.1. Lineage (NCBI taxonomy): Bacteria > Pseudomonadati > Pseudomonadota > Alphaproteobacteria > Hyphomicrobiales > Phyllobacteriaceae > Mesorhizobium > Mesorhizobium sp. M7A.F.Ca.CA.002.05.1.1. The sequence goes on from NZ_RZQI01000218.1 coordinate 5,961, forward strand.
ACGCGGCTGCGACTCTGCAGCACATCAATAGCGGGGAAATGCGATCGCGCCGCAATAGCGCGTGAGAGGATGACATGGCCATCGAGAATACCACGCGATTCCTCGGCGATTGGATCACCCGTGCCATCACCCTCTACAAGCACCGTATAGAAGGCCGTGATTGAGCCCCGCTCACCCATGCCGGCGCGCTCGAGCAGGCCTGGCAGCATGCCAAAAACGGAAGGAGGAAAGCCCCGTCGCGTCGGCGGCTCACCCGCAGCAAGGCCTATTTCGCGCATAGCGCGGCAGAAGCGCGTCAGCGAATCCAGCATGAGAGCAACGCGTAGGCCTTGATCTCGGAAATATTCCGCGAGCGCAGTCGCCATCGGAGCGCATTGCGCACGCTCTACCGCCGAGCGGTCGGATGTTTCAACCACGACGACTGTACGGAGAAGGCCCTCTTCACCAAGATTCCTTTCGATGAATTCACGAACTTCCCGTCCACGTTCGCCTATGAGCGCCACTATGACGACGTCAGCGGCGGCACCCTTTACGATCTGTGACAACAGCGTCGACTTGCCACCACCTGGCTCGCCATAAATCCCGATCCGCTGGCCCTCGCCGCACGTCAGCAGACCATCGAGGACACGGACCCCAAGCGGGAATGGCCGCTCAATCATGCGCCTCGTCATCGGATTGGGGGCTCTGCCATGCAGGGGCCGAGTTTCGACGGTCTTGATTTCGCCTTTGCCGTCCAATGGGCGGCAACGACTGTCGATCACGCGACCGAGCAAATCGCCGCCGACGGGCACCTCACGCATTCGGCCAGTGGCCACGACCTCTGCGCGGCTGGATAGGCCCACCAAGTCCCCGATCGGTGTCAGCAATACACCATCACCCGACAGGCCGATCACCTCGGCCTCGAGCGACAGCCCGGTTCGCGGGTCCTCTAGGAGGCAAAGTTCCCCAATACGAGTGTCTGGCAAGACGGCATGAACCAGTGTGCCGATAGCCCGCGTGATCCGACCGCGCACCGCACGCGTGTCAATTCGCTTGGCCGCAGCCCTCAAAGACGAGATTGCTGGAACGAGAGCTCGAGTGTCGGCGTCAGCGTTATGTTCTGGGACGGGCTTTCTCATAGCTCGCCTTTCTCACAGAGCGTCCCGAAACCAAGGCGCAGCGCGCGCATCTGGGCGTCAAGTCCAAGGTCAACATTGCCGTACTCGCTCCACAGCACGCAGCGTTGCGGCGACAATGTCGGGTCGGGCTCGATCCGCACCCTTGGTCGACCATCCTGGCCGTCGCATCGAGCAAACTCTCGTGCAAGCATGTCGACTTGCATGGGAGAAACATGAAGGCAAACGTCGGCGCCGCTGTATTGACACTCTATGGCGTGACGAACAGCCCTCACCAATAGCTCGCCCGGATCGAAAGCGCCGATAAGATCGCTCAATATTTCCATCACGAGCTGCGGCAATTCCTGCTCCAGAGCCGCCTTTCGTCGCGCGATTTCGGAGATTGTCTCCGCAATCAACCCTGCCATCTCCTCGGTGCCTGCATTCGAGCCCTCCATGTGGCCGCGCGCCCACGCCCGCTGGTAAACCGCGCGTGCCCAGTTTCGAACGCGCTGCCGATGCCGTTCTGCCGCGGCAAGGGCTTGCGCGGCGCTGTGCCAGGTTTCGAGCTCGCTCGCGGGTATCAGTGGGC
>NZ_RZQI01000219.1:0-7600 GCF_003998335.1 Mesorhizobium sp. M7A.F.Ca.CA.002.05.1.1
CGTGTAGAGCGAGTGGTGGCGGATGTGCAGGATTTCCTTGCGCGAATAGTTCGACTGCGCGGAGGCTCGGCCGGGCGCACGGGTGATTTCGGGCAGGATCGGATAGCGGATCTGGCCATAGGCCTCGGCGATCAGCGTCGAGCAGATCGCCCGTGTCGGGTCGCCGGAGCCGAAGGCCAGCATGCGGCGGCGCCAGCGCACCGGCACCGGCGGTGTGGGCAAGAAAAAACGCAGCATGTCGAAAATGTTCTTGAGGTCGTATTTCAGGCCGAGCCTGCCGATCATGAAGGCGACGACCTTGTCGCGATCCTCCGGCGCCAGCCCGCTCGCCCGGCAGATGCGGGTGTTGTAGGTGCGGTAGCGCGACAATGGCACGGCGACGCAGCCTTCGCCGATCGTGACCTCGATCAGGCGCGGCCGTTCCGAGCCGTCTTCCGGCGCGGGCAAGGCATCGCCGACATAGAAGGCCGCATGCGACCAGGTCGACTGGGTCAGGTACTTGATCGCCGCCGAGATCTTCTGATTGCCCTCGATCAGCAGGATGTCGCCCGGCTCAAGCGTGCGGCGCAGCGTTTCGGCATCGGACGGAGTGTAGGGCTCGTAGCCGGACGATTCTCCCTGCAGCCGGCCGGCAAGCCAGCGGCCAAGTCGATCCAGAAGCGTGTCGCCGGGCTCGGTCATGCCCCATGGCGATTAGCATGGGCGGGTAATGAGGGCTAGCGCACGCCTTCCTCCCCCGTCCGGAGCGCGAGGAAGAGCGTCCTACGATGCCGCGGCCTCTTCCGGCGGCGCAGCCAGATCGTCGCGCGCCTTGCGGGCCAGTTTGCGTGTCGAGCGTTTGGGATTGTCGCCGAACAGCTCGGCCGCTTCGGCCAGGCAGCTCTTCTTCAGCTGCTTCTCCGACCGCTTCAGCAGCTTGCCCAGAAGTTTCGTGTCCTCGGGCAGCCCGAGTGGCTGGTCGTCGGCCTCGAGCAACGCGCGCATCACCAGCACATCGTGCAGGTCGCCCAGCCGCTCGCCCAGTTCGTCGACCGCCTTGCGCCGGGCCTTGATCGGTGTCGGCCACAGCCTGCCGAGCAGCGACAGATGCATGCCGTGGGTCTTGGCCGCCTTGCGCAAATCGTGGAAATCATCGGCCGCGCCCCGCGATCTGGCCTTGTCGAGCGCCTTCCTGGCACGGCGCAGCGTGACGCGGGCACCTTCGGCAAGCACGTCGGCCGCCTGTTCCGGCTGGTCGGGCAAGGCCAACGCTTCGACGCGTTTGAGGCCATCCTCGCAAGCGGCGGTCGCCGCGCCGATCGCCGCCTCGAGCCCGCTGCCTTCGTGCAGTTCATGCTGGCGCGCGATCAGCCTGTCGCGCGCAGCAGTAAGCCCATCGTCGGCGCTCTCCTTGGGAAAGCTCGCCGCCAGCCGGTCGATGGTTTCGATCAGCGCTGTCGCCTCGCGCGGACCGGCAAGCAGGCCGGCTACATTGCGATAGCACTGGTTCTCGGTCTCGCAGAATGTTTCGTCGCCGGAACGAACAAGCCGCAGCAGGGCGCGGGCGCTCTTCAGCCGCTTGCGGCACTTGTGCAGCGCCTGTTCCGGCCGGCTCCGTGCGGCGTCAAGGTGATGCAGCGCCTTGCCGATTTCCTCGGCAAGGATACGCCTGACCTCGCCGGTCAGCGGCAGGCGCGGATCGATACGAAAGCTCATGCGGCGATCTCCGGTATCCCCCCAAGGGCGAGCGACGCGTTGTAGAATTTTGACTCGCCGGTGACTTCGCGGCCGAGCCAATCAGGCAGCATTTCGTCCGGCACGTCCTCCGGCGTCTCAAGTTCGGCGATCACAAGTCCCGCAAGCGGACCGCCGAAGACATCGATTTCGTAGAGATAGCCACGGTGCCTAACATGGTGACGTGTCTTCTCGATGACACGTCCGATGGCGAAGTCCAGCATCTCCACCGCCTCCGAGAGCGGGATCGAGTATTCGAATTCGTCGCGTTCGCGCGCCTTGCTGCCGAATTTGAGTGTCAGCTTGGCGGAACCGCCATCGCTGATGCGGATGCGCACCGTGCGCCCGGGGCCGGCAGCGAGATAGAACTGGAGAATGCGGATATTGGCCTCGGCCAGTTCCCGCCATGCGGTGCTGGTGACCAGGAATTTTCGTTCGACTTCCTTGCCCATGGCCGGGCACTAAAGCGTTTGCCGCCGTCGATGGCAAGATAATGACGAACAGAAGTTGACTTTAATCAATCGATTGATTAAACTGCGCTCATGGTCAAACTGCCTGAGCCCAAAATTCTTCGCCGCGAGCCCGCCGAGATGACGCGCGCGGCCCTTGTCCAGGCGGCGCTGAAGCTGTTCGGAAGGCAGGGCTTCGATGGCACCTCGACGCGCGAGATCGCCGCCGAGGCGCGAGCCAATATAGGCTCGATCGCCTATCATTTCGGCGGCAAGGAGGGTCTTCGCGCCGCTGCCGCCGACTTTATCGTCGAGACCATCCAGGGTGTAGCCGGTCAGGCGCTCGGCAATGTACAGGCGCCTGCGCCGGGACCAGCCAATCCGGAGGCGGCGCAAGCGCTACTCTTCGCGGCGCTGGAGCGGATGGTCGGCTTTGTCGTGGCCAGCCCGCAGGCCGGCGAGATCGTGCAGTTCGTGTTGCGTGAGCTTTCGCATCCGACGGCAGCCCTCGACCGCATCTATGACGGCGTCTTCGAGCCGACGCATCGCCGGCTGTGCCAGCTCTGGGAACAGGCGACCGGCGAGCCCGCCGAAAGCGAGGCCACAAGGCTCACCGTGTTCACGCTGATTGGCCAGGTCATCTATTTCCGCATCGGCCGCGAGGCGGTGATGCGCCGCATGGGCTGGAAAGACATCGGCGCCGCCGAGGCGGCCAAGGTGGTGACGGTCACATCGGGTAATCTCAAGGCCATATTGGCTTCCAAAAAGAGCAAAGCATGAAGGGGCAAAGACCATGAGCTTTCTGTGTTCGCTGCCGCTCGCCGCGCAGCTCTTCTCGGCCTGTGCCCCGGCTGCCCCGCTGGCCGTCGGCTATGTCGAAGGCGACTATGTGCTGCTGGCACCGATCGAGGTGGCGCAGGTCGAGACCGTCACGGTGAAGCGCGGCGACCGTGTGGTGCCTGGCACGACCGTGGTGACGCTGGAAAGTGCCGATGCCAAGATCGCGGTGGCGCAGGCGCAGGCCGGCCTTGCCCAGGCGCAGGCGCAGTTGGCTGACCTGCAGATCGGCAAGCGGCCGGAAGAGATCGCCGTGCTGAAGGCCGAGGTCGACATGGCCAGCGCCCAGGCCGCCGACGCCAAGCGCAAATACGACCGCGCCGCCGATCTGTTCAAGCGCGGCGCCGGCACGCAAGCCGATTTCGACACCGCGTCGGCCACGCTGGAAACGGCCAATGCGCAGGTCGGCCAGGCCAATGCCAATCTCGCCGTCGGCGGCCTGCCTGCGCGCCCTGAGACGATCAAGGCCGCCGACAATCAGGTCAAGCAGGCGCAGGCTACCTTGGAGCAAGCTCAGTGGCGGCTGTCGAAACGGGTGCTGGCAGCCCCTTCGCCGGGCCGCGTCAACGATGTCATCCGCAATCCGGGCGATACATCAGGTCCGACCGCGCCTGTGATCTCGATCCTGCCCGACGGCGCGGTCAAGCTCAGCGTCTACGTCCCGGAGAGCGCCTTCTCCTCGGTCAAGGTCGGCACCTTGCTCGGCGTCCATTGCGACGGCTGCGGCCCGGATGTGAAGGCGCGCGTCAGCTACGTGTCGCCCGATCCTGAGTTCACGCCACCGGTGATCTATTCGCTCGAGAACCGGCAGAAGCTGGTCTACCTGGTCGAGGCGCGGCCGGAGGGCGATGCCGGCCCGCTGCAGCCGGGCCAGATCGTCGATGTTGATCTCGCGGACAGTGCAAGATGAACGCCATCGATGTCCACGGCCTGGTCAAGGGCTTTGGCGACAAGACCGTCGTCGACCATGTGACGATGTCGGTCGCCGAGGGCGAGATCGTCGGCTTTCTCGGCCCCAACGGTTCGGGCAAGACCACCACCATCCGCATCATGTGCGGCCTGCTGACGCCGGACGAAGGCGAAGGCACGGTGCTCGGCTTCAACATCCGCACCGACAGCCTGCGCATCAAGCGTGAAGTCGGCTACATGACGCAGAAATTCTCGTTCTACGAGGATCTGACGATCGGCGAGAATCTCGAATTCGTGGCGCGGCTCTATCGGCTGAAGCCGGTCGAAGAGCATGTCGCGAGCACGTTGGAGGACCTCGGCCTGACGTCGCGCCGCAACCAGCTGGCCGGCACCTTGTCGGGCGGCTGGAAGCAGCGGCTGGCGTTGGCCGCCTGCATCATGCACAAGCCGAAATTGCTGCTGCTTGACGAGCCTACGGCCGGTGTCGACCCGAAAGCGCGGCGCGAGTTCTGGGACGAGATCCATCGCCTGGCCAGCGGCGGGCTGACCGTGCTGGTCTCCACCCACTACATGGACGAAGCCGAGCGCTGCCACCGCATCAGCTATATCTCCTACGGCAAGATGCTGGCCACCGGCACTGTCGCCGAGGTGGTGAGAAATGCCGGGCTGACCACGTTTGTGCTGCAGGGTCCGCGGCTCGATCAGGTCGCCGAAGCGCTTCAGGGCCGCTCCGGCGTCGACCAGGTGGCGCCTTTCGGCGCGACGCTGCATGTCGTCGGCTCCGACAAAAAGAAGCTCGAAGCCGCACTCGCCGACGTCGAGAAAGAGCACAAGGGCGTGAAAGTTTCGCCCGGCGAAACCAGCCTCGAGGACGTCTTCATCCAGTTCATGTCCGGCTCGAAGGACAACATGGCATGAACAGCGTCTTTTCCTTCGCCCGGCTTGGCGCGCTGCTGATCAAGGAATTCATCCAGATGCGGCGCGACCGCATCACCTTCGCCATGATGCTCGGCGTGCCGCTGATACAGTTGGTGCTTTTCGGCTACGCCATCAACAACGACCCGAAAAGCCTGCCGGCAGCACTCGTGGCGACGAGCAACGATCCCTACACGCGTGCCATTGTCGCGGCGCTGCAGACCACCGGCTACTATCGTTTCGACCATGTCGCGCAAAGTGCCGCCGAGGCCGAGTTCCTGATATCGCGCGGCGACGTCGCCTTCGTCGTCACCATCCCCGCCGATTTCGCCAGGAGGGTGGAGAGCGGCAGCAACCCGCAGATACTCATCGAGGCGGACGCCACCGACCCGGCGGTGGCCAGCGGCGCCATTTCGACGCTCGGCACAGTCGCCAGCCAGGCGCTGCTGAGGGCGCAAGGCACGCAGGAAGCCGCCGCCGAGGCCGCCAAGGGTCGGCTCGATGTCGTCGTACACCGGCGCTACAATCCCGAAGGCATCTCGCAATACAACATCGTGCCCGGCCTGCTCGGCGTCATCCTGCAGATGACCATGGTGATGATGACCTCGATCGCGCTGACGCGCGAGACCGAGCGCGGCACGATGGAAAACCTGCTGGCGATGCCGTCCAGCCCGCTCGAGATCATGATGGGCAAGGTGCTGCCCTACCTGGCGGTCGGCGGCGTGCAGGTGGTGGTGGTGCTGGCGGCGGCGAAGCTGCTGTTCGCCATCCCCTTCACCGGATCGATGTCGCTGCTCCTGACCGCCGTGCTGATCTTCGTGCTGGCGCTGGTGCTGCTCGGCTATACGATTTCCACCATCGCCCGCACGCAGATGCAGGCCCTGCAACTGACCTTCTTCTTCTTCCTGCCGTCGATCATGCTGTCGGGTTTTATGTTCCCTTATCGCGGCATGCCGGACTGGGCGCAAATCCTCGGCGAGATCTTCCCGCTGACGCATTTCCTGCGCATCACCCGCGCGGTGATGCTGAAGGGCGCGGAACTGCCGGCGGTGTCAACGGAGATCGGCTGGCTGGTGGTGTTCGTGGCCTTGTTTGCCGGCGTGGCACTGGTGCGGTTCAGGCGGACGCTGGATTAGATGCCGCACGACCTCCAGTCTTGGCACCAGCCTTTGCGGAAGGGAGAAATGCTTTCGCCAATCTCCATGGTTTGTAACTGCCACTAACCGTTGAGCGATTTCGGGCCGCTGACGAAGGCGCTCCCCTTGACGTAAAACCGCAGCGGGCGATCGGCATCCTTTGTAATGCCGATCCGGACGCCTTGGGCGATGTCGCCGGCTTGATGCTCGTCGGTTGCCAGCCATAGCGGGCCTTTGCGGCAAAGATCGAGCCCGTCGAGCGAACGATCGATCCGCAACGCCTGGGCCAGCCTTCCCGGTCCTCGCGCCAGGTCGCGCAGGCGCTCGACGCCGCGGTTGAGCCGCATGATCGCAATGCCCTCGAGTGGCTCGAGCGCCCTGATCAGCACGCCGGTTCCGACCCCCGGCATCTCGCTCGAGACATTGAGCATGTAGGAGATGCCGTAGGCGAGATAGACATAGGCGTGCCCGGGTTCGAGAAACAGCGAACGGTTGCGCGGGGTCATCCCCCGGTAACCGTGTCCGGCGGCGTCACCGGTCACATAGGCCTCGGTCTCGACGATGCGGCCGCTGGCGATGCCTTCAGGCAGCTCGCGCACCACGAGTTTGCCAACGAGGGTGCGGGCAAGGGATGCCGTATCGTCGGGCAGCTCGGAACGCGTGAGCGGGCGGTAGATGACCATGCTCAGCGCGGCGACGATTTGGCGGCGGGCGAGGAGTGATCCAAGGCGGAGCCTGTCGCCAGATACTCCATATCAGATACCCTTGGACATCGCCGTCTCAAGCAGCCGCCATGATCCCGGCATAAGTGCCGAAATCGACATTGCCGCCGGACAGCACCACGGCAATGCATTTGCCGGACAGCTCGATCTCGCCCGATGACAGTGCCGCCAGCGCCACACAGCCGCCGGGCTCGACCACCAGCTTGAGATAGGCCATGGCGTCGCGCATCGCCTGCGCCGCCGCCTGGTCCGAGACGGCGATGCCACCGGTGAGATTCCTGCGGTTGATCTCGAAGGTGATCACGCCAGGCTCGGCGGTCAGCAGCGCGTCGCAGATCGAACTATGGCCGGGCTCGTTCGAAACCCTTGCACCGGCGGCCAGCGACCGGCGGGTGTCGTCGAAATGCTCGGGCTCGACCGCCCAGACCGCCGTGTTCGGCGAGGCATCCTTGACGGCAACGGAGATGCCACTCGACAAGCCGCCGCCGCCGCAGGGGACGATCACCGCGTCGAGGTCGACGCCAAGCGCTTTTGCCTGGCGCATCAATTCGAGGCCGATCGTGCCCTGGCCGGCAATGATGGCCGGATCGTCGAAAGGCGGCACCAGCACCATGCCTCTTTCCATGTAAGGACGGATCACGGTCATGCGGTCGTCGCGAAAGCGGTCGAACGGGACCACCTCCGCGCCCATCTTGCGCACATTGGCAATTTTCATCGCCGGCGCGTCTGAAGGCATGGCGATCACCGCCTTGACGCCGAACATCGCGGCCGAGGCGGCGACGCCCTGCGCATGATTGCCCGATGAGAAAGCGACGACGCCTCGGCTGCGCTCCTCCGCGCTGAGCGACGACAGCTTGTTGTAGGCGCCGCGGAACTTGAACGAGCCGGTACGCTGCAGCGTCTCCGGCTTGAACAGGAT
>NZ_RZQI01000220.1:0-7595 GCF_003998335.1 Mesorhizobium sp. M7A.F.Ca.CA.002.05.1.1
GATACAATGCCGACGCTTCCCAGCACTGCTCTCATTTCCAAGCGTATCTGCTCGCCGGCGTCAGCGGCTCGCTCGGCCTTCAAGCGAGCAAGTTCGATCTGCTCCCAGGCAGCGAGCGCATCGCTGCGCGCCTCGATCTGATCCTCGATCCTTTCGATCAGGCGCTCAGACGAAGGTTCCACGGCGTCTCCGAGCAGGTCCCTGGCGGCCGCGCGGATTTCCAACAATTGGGTATCCACATCCTTGCCGAGCTGTGTGCGTTGGATGCCGTTGCGTGACAGGTTGGCCGCGGCCTCGGCCAGCTCGCGCGTAGTTGCCCGGATCTCAGCCAGATCCGCCGCGCCGGCCAGCCGGCCTGCGCTGGCAATGTCATCGCGCGCCAATGCCACGGCGAAGTCGTCAGCGGTGTCACCGGTCAGCGCTGCGCGGTGCGTTGCCCACGCATCATCGCGAACTCGGCGGATGGCGGTAGCCGCTTCATCGTCGACAATGTCGCCCGAGGCACGAAGGGCATCCAATCGTGCGGCGAGCATGGCATGGTTGCCCTCGTATTCAGCAAGGCGTTCGGCAAGTACGGCGGTGTTCCTTGCCAGTTCTGACGCTACCGTCTTCCAGGCGGCAATCTGCCCGGCGCTCGGAACCGCGACGTTGGCGAGAGCGAGGGCATCTCCGTTCCATGGACGCAAGCGCGCGAGCGCCGCCTTCCATCGGATTGTTCCCGCATCTTCCGCCTCGCGAGCCGTCCTAATCTCTGCCTGGTGTCCGCTTGCTCGCGCTTTCGACAAAGCCGAGCCCAGCCTTGCCCTGGCAGGTTCGGGCACCGCCCTTTCCTCGCCGACCCGCTGCCTTGCCACCTGCAGCGCATCGAGTGCCGCCGCGGCTTCGTCGCGAGCGGCACGCATCCCGGTAGCAATCCCGGACCTCTGCTCGACCATGGCGCGAACGACGCCAACGGTGACGGCAGGCAGAAGCAGCGCGCCAGGATCCGCCTCGGAAGATCGGCCCAAGGCGGCAAGGCAGCTCGCCACGCTGTTGTTGAGGATTTGCAGCTCCATCCTGCGAGTGGGCAAGTCAAAGCCAGCCGCGGTATGGCGCACCTTGCTCTCCGCCAGCCCGCGAATGCGTTCGGAAATCGACAGGATCGGTTCGTCCTCGTCGACCGCAGTGACTTTTTCCGCCAGGCGCTCGGTCTCGTCGATGTTTGCGGACAGCCGCGTTCTGAGGCTGGCATCGTCATCGATCAGTTCGGTGACACTTCCCGTCGATGTCCGGGCTGGGGAGGCGATGTCCGGCAGCTGATCCAGCCGGGCAATCTTGCGCCGGATATCCGCCAGCATCGGCGCAGCACGCACGTAACGAGCAAAGGTATCCAGCCTGGCCACCAGCACCGCCCGATCGCTGATGGTTCGGCCGTACTGCTGCGCTGCATCGAGACGTTCGGCCTCCAGGCCCTCGTAGGTTGATGCAAGGGTGTCGATCGCATCCCTGCGCGACTTTACGTCAACAAGGCGCTTCTTCAACAGCGCCAGTTCGGTTCCATGCGCCTGCTTCCGATACAGAGCGTCTGCTTCGGCCTCGAGGGCGTTCAACGTATCACTTGCGTTCCCAAGACCGGCGCTGGCCGTGAACAGAAGCTTGCCGAGGTCGCCCCGCGACTCCAGGATAGATTTTCCGCCGGCTTCCAACGTCTCGTCATCGAGTGAGAACATCGTCGTGTAGGCGTCGCGCGACAGACCGGCGAGATGCGCCGTGATCGCCACCTCGCTTACCGGTTGGCCCGTCGCATTCAATAGCGAATTACTGCGCTGTTTCGTACGCGTGAACGTGTGTTCGGAGCCGGCCAGTTCCAGCACCCCGCCGATGCGCATGGCACTGTACTCGTGCAGGAAGTTGTAGCGGCTCCGTTCCTCGATGCCGAACAGCAAGTCTAGATAGGCCGAAAGCGCAGTCGATTTGCCGGCCTCATTCAGGCCAAACACGATATGCAGATCAGGTCCGGATTCCGGTTTGGGTCCGAAGTCGATCGAACGATCGGTGAACTTTCCATAACGAATGAGGTCAAGGCGCCGCAACCTCATGACGATCCACCGGCCTTAAGGCGGGCAGTCACCAAGTCCGCGCCCTTGGAAAGCACCTGATCGAGGAACTGTTCCAGCCCGGCTTCGTCCGTCCCAGCAAAATCCCGCCCGTCGGCCGGAAGGTCGGCGACCATCTTTTGGACGAACGCCCTCGCCTCAGCGCGGAAGGCCTCCGAGGTGGCATCGGCACGCATTGATTGCTCGAGTTCGAAAATCGGATCAGCAATATCCTCGGCGGTCTCCGTCCGAGGCGGCGCGAGGTCAAGCTCGAGCTTCTCCACCCACGTATGGCCTAGCTGTTCCGCAGCCTGTTCGGCTTCGGCAAGAAGGAGGTCCCTGTCGCGGATCAGCGCCCACATCAGTGGTGACGTTCCTGTCAGGCCAATGCGAGCCACAGCATGACGCGATCGGACGGTTGCCCGCATCTCTTCGAGTGCGAAGCGAACACGCGCGACGGCCTCGGGCCACTCCACCGCTCCGGTAAGGTCGACGCTCACCCGTTCGAACTGCGCAACGCTGGTCAGCCGTTCCTCGATCTCCACCGAACGGTCGTGGCGCACCGTCACCAGGGTGACTGATTTCTCACCGGCCTCGTTGATATCCCTCCCCTGCGGTATTCCCGGCATCACCACGGCACTGGCGCCAGGATGGACTTGGCGAGCATGGATGTGGCCGAGGGCCCAATAGTCGAAACCGTGGGCGTGCAAGTCAGCGATGCTGCAGGGCGCGTAAACGTCGTGACCTGGCGATCCAGCCAGACTGGTATGCATGATGCCTATGTTGACGGCCCCTTCACGAGCCGCCGGATATTTGGTTAACAGGCTGTCCGGCGCCTTAGGGTTCGCAAAGCTCAAACCATGGAATACGACGTCCAGACCGCCGGCTGTCTGCAATACCGACTGAGCACGACCACCAAAGATGGTAACGGTGTCGGGAAATACCAGCTGTTTGGAAATCCGCGACAGGGCGTCATGATTACCGCGGATCTTGAAAACCATGATGCCGGCCTGGTGCAGGCGTGTCATCTGCGCGCCCAAGAACCGCGCTGTCTTCATTGAAGTCTGGTCGCCATCGTATAGGTCGCCAGCAATGACCAACGCGGCCACACGTTCCTCAAGGCAGAGATCCACTATCGAAACGAATGCCTGGCGGCTGGCGTCGCCCACCAGCCCGGCAAGATCGGGATTTCGCATCGCCAGCGAACGAAGCGGCGAGTCGAGATGAATATCGGCCGTGTGTACGAATCGAAATGCCATTCGGCCTCCGCCAGCAAAAGAGGTGTTCCGAGCTTCGACAGAAATTGCAACGAGGGCGCTGCAGCGCCCCGTTACACTTCAGCTAATTTCTCGCTCGCGGATTCGCCGGCCACCAACAAGCCGTCTTGGGACCGTAACACTCCTTTGGCAACCAAATCGGCGACCCCAGCTGAAATCAGCTGCCTTAATTGTGCGCTTGTGGCTTTGAAGCCCAGCATCCTGGCAACGCCTGTGGCGATTTCTTCCTCTGTCGCACCGAGGTTGGATTTCACGACTTCCATAGCGCCTTGGGCGACCTCGTCCTGCGCAATCATTTCGGGCTTGCGCAATCCAGCGGACACGACCCCACTGCGATCCCTGAGACGAACAGGAACACCTGGCTTGAAGCAGAAGTTGCCTCGACGGGCTACTGAACCACCTCTCTGTGCTATGCTTACCCCCCGCTCGATTGCATCCTGAATCCTGCCACCGGCCCGCTGCAGACCCCAGGCGTCCCGAATACGCGAAACTATTTCGTCGACATGGATTGGCGTTTCTGTAGCCACGACCTGCTCGACCAGTCCGGCCATGATTCCGCTGGGCGTCTCGTGGAGTTCGAACGATCCCGGTCGCTTTAGTTCGGCCTCTTCGTAGGCTCGATTGGGTGTCTCGGATCCGTTTGTGCTTTCGAGACCGATTTCCGTCACGTTGCCTCGGTCGACCGTAACAACCTGCACGGCTACAGCTCGATTTCTCTGGACCCCCAATTCGGCCCGCTCATCGAGTTCTTTTCTGGCGGCCTCAATCGCTAGTATGGTTCGCTCCAGCTGCTCACGAGGCCGTTGGAACCAGTCAGCGCTCCAGATGCGATGGATGATCCAACCATGGTCTTCCAGAACCGACTGCCGAAGCCGGTCTCGATCTCTGGCCGAGCGAGATGAGTGATATTCTGCGCCATCGCATTCGATGCCAAGAATATAGCGGCCTGGCCTCTCTGGATCCGCAACTGCGAGGTCGATGAAGAAGCCGGCAATGCCCACTTGAGCATGAACCTGATAACCCATTTCGATCAGCGCGTTGGCTACCTGTTCTACAAAGATTGAATCCATTTCGCGAACCGTGACTTGGGCAAGCGAAATTCGCCCTGTTCTCGCGTAGTGCAAGAAGAGCTTGAAGGCGAAGATGCCTTTCCCTTTGCCACGCTCCAGGTCGATGTCCTCGTCTGTGATGGACGCGAATACTTCGCAGCTGCGCTTGGCGCGGCTTATGAGGACGTTGAGCCGACGCTCGCCGCCTTCCGCGCCAAGAGGGCCGAAACGCATGGCCATGTATCCCTGGGCATTCTTGGCATACCCCACCGAGATCATGATCACGTCGCGCTCATCGCCTTGAACATTTTCGAGGTTCTTGACGAAGAATGGCTCGCTTGGATGAGCGTGAAAGAATTCCTCGGTGTCGGGATTTAGTCGCCGCAGCGCTTCGAGTTCATCCTGGATCGCGCGGCGTTGGCTAACCGAAAATGTTGCAACGCCTAGAGTCTCTTGCGGGTTCACCTTCGCATGACGGATGATCGCCTCCGCTACTGCTCTCGCCTCTACCGGATTGGTTCCTGTGCCGCCGGAATCGAAGACCCCCTCCGGCACATGATGAAACCGCAACCCCATACCTGCCTCTTGGGTATAAGGGCTTGGCACGATGAAAAGCCGGTTCTCGTAGAACTGGCTGTTCGATACTGCGATTAGAGATTGGTGACGGCTACGGTAGTGCCAGCGCAGCATACGCTGCGGCAAGCCGCGGGCCGTGAACAGGCCGAGGATGCTTTCAATGTCGGCGACCTGCGCGCCCTCACCCTCGTCATCTTCAGACTGCGAGCCTGTCATCTTCGCGAAGAATGTCGTGGGTGGCAGTTGGCGTTCGTCGCCAACGACGACCACCTGACTGGCCCTGGCGACCGAGCCAAGTGCGTCCACGGGCTGGATCTGAGACGCCTCGTCCATCACGAGCAGATCGAAGGACATCCGGCCGGGCGACAGGAATTGCGCCACCGAAAGCGGGCTCATCATGAACACTGGCTTCAGCGCCTGGATGGCAGGGCCTGCCTTCTGCATCAATTGCCGGATGGGCATGTGGCCTCGTCTGCGCGCCATCTCAGAACGAAGCAGTCCGACAGGTCCAGCTCCGCCGTCTCTTGAAGGAATTTTCCGGTGATGAGCCGTTACAACTTCGATGGCGCCGGCCTTGATGCGCTGGCGGTCCAGATCTGCGAAGTCACGTACAGCCCTGGAATGCAGTTCCCCGTCGAACCTTGCCAGCTCCGGCTCATCGGTCGCCATCGCCAGAAACATTCGTTCGTAGTAGGCCATATCAAAAACTGATCGAGCCGATCCTGTTGTAATCTGGCCGTTGGCTAGGCCGTCTATCAACTGTCCCAGTCCAGCCTTTCGGGCCGTTTCGGATCGCTCTTCATAGGCAACCCATTTCGAGAGCTGCTCCTGATGATCGAGCCAACCCTGCAGCCGAGAAACGACCTCGCCTATCGCGACGTCCGGAAAATCGACTACTCCAAACAAGGAGGGAGCATCGGCTTTCAAATCCCCTGTAAGCGCCTTCAATTCCCGCGCTGCCGCTTGGGCCGCTTCACGTGCTGAACGTGCCGAGTTTGCGATCTCGATTCTTTCAGGCAACCGCGCAGCCAGATGTCGGATCGAGCCATTTTCTTTCAGCCAAAGCTCGGCTTGCGTGAGAGCGGCCCAATCGGATCCTCGACCGTGCCACGACGAGCCGAATACGAACTTGCCAAGGCTCTCTCCCGCATCGATCCCTTGAGCAAGTGCTTGTAGTCTGCCTAGTCGGCGCAGTAGCTCCACCCGCTCAGTGATTAGATCCGGAACGTCAGTCAGAACCTGTCGTGACGCATCATCGGCTTGAGCTACAGTGCTCGCCTTCGCTTCCATCAGTTGCAGCGAGGCCCGCTCGGCGGAAGCCACGTCGCCTAGCATGGATGACGCGAGGTGCCCGAGATCGTTCCAGAAACCTTCGATAATTGGCCGACCGATTTCGATAACCTTGCGAACGCGCGCTGCACGCGCACCGGCCTCGGAGCGTTCCGCCATCCGGCCGGCGATAATCCGAGGTTCGGGGCCTAGCCCTCGTAGAGTCCGCATCCACTCCACTAGCGCGAGCAGTGGCGCGGAAGCCGATCGCTCCCCACGCCAATCTGCCCCGAAGGCGGAACGGCCAAAAGCGTCGCCTTCGCGGACTCTTGCTGCGGCAGCCTGACCCTTCATCAAAAGGTCGAGGAGACCAACTATCTGCGTCGCAGGCGCGCTAGGGTCGACCACAATAGTCCGCGCAAGTGCTGTGGCGCGACGGTAGTCGCCGTTCAATGCTTTCAATATTCCCGTGTGTGTGGCGAGCGCCTGCCGCGCCGCGGCCACCTCGGTGCTCCACGCCGCGTCAACAACCTTGCCCTGAAGGTCGGCTCTGGCAGCCTCAAGCGTCGCTACGCTGTCGGCAAGGTCGCCTGCCTGCTCAAGTCCGGAGTCCCAAACGGTGGCTGCGAAGGCCTCCGGACTTGCGTCAGGTGCTGCCGCTACTCGCTCGCCGGTCACGGCCAGCCTGAGCAAGCCTGCCAACGTGTCTGGCAATATCGCCGATCCGAGTTCCTGATTCAGGCGCTCAGCTTCTTCCCTCAAGCGTGGGAGCAGAATGGTGAGCTGTCGCGCACGATGGAAACCATCTTTCGGAAATTCCGAGGGAAGCTTTGCAAGCTCTGTCTCGAGACCTTCAATTGGCGTGTCGATAGCCGTTGCCGCCAACTGCTCCGAAAGTTCCTCGGACTTGCGGGCGAAATCCGTTCCTGACCAGAGAAGCGATGAAATGTCTTTCGGACGCTCATCCCATACCGGCGAGACGAGCGCCTCGGCAGGAAGTCCAGGCGCGGACGCGAGAAGCTCAGCGCGATCTTCTATCTCGCCGCTGTCGCTGAGAATTTTCGGAGGCTCGGCCTTGATCCGCTCAGCGATACCGACCAGTTTGGCGTGCAGTGCCTTGGCTTGGTCCAGCAACGCCGCGATGCGTGGGACGAGCCTCTCAATGGTCGTTGGAAGAACGACATCCAGGCCAACTCCCCGCCACGGGTGGTGGATCGGCAAGCCGATCTCGTTGATCCGCTGAGAGACCTCATCGAGCAATTTGCGACGTTGCGAAACGCCGTCAGTTGTCCAGCTTGTGGCATCCGTAAGTTCGATGTCCACTGGTTTCTGACCGACCTGCCTTAGTC
>NZ_RZQI01000021.1:0-18104 GCF_003998335.1 Mesorhizobium sp. M7A.F.Ca.CA.002.05.1.1
CTCCAAAGAAGAGGATCTAGCGGCACGACGGGTTGCAGTAGGTGTGGCGGAGCGTCGCGAGGAGGAATGGCTGGCCGGCATTACCGAAGCACTCAAGGGAACTTGGCTCGAAAGCGGGCTCTCCGCATCCGGCGTCGGCACTGTGCTCGATCAATTGGCCGAACTTTCAAGAAGCCTGCAGGAACGGGACGACCTGCAGCTGCGTATCGACAAGATGGAGGCCGACAGGGCCAATTTTCTGGTCGAGGTCATCGCCGTTGCGGTTGAAGCCGACGAGCCGACGAAGGATACCGACCCGGAGCAGTTGGCCATCCGCCTTGCCGAGCGCCTAGAGCGTGCCGAGCGGACACGTGAAACGAAGGCAAGCCTCGGCAACGACCTGAAGCGCCTCAAGGAGGCGCGCGACATCCTCGACACTGAGATTTTGGCACACGAACGCCGCAAGAACGAGGTGCTGGGCGTCTTTGGTGTCGCCACTCTGCCCGAGGTAGTCGAACGCGATGAGCTGTTGCGTGAGCGCGATGGCTTGCGCACCACCGTCGCCGAACTTGAGGAACGGATAGTGGCGGAGCTCGCGGTCGACGGATTCGAGCAGGCCCGCTCGATCCTGGACGCGATCGATTTCGACGGCCTCGCGGTCGAGAAGGCTGAGGGTGAGCAGCGGCTTCGCCTGTTCGATGAAACCATCCAGCAACAGCTGATCCGGCAGACGCGCGCGGCCGACAAGCTGGACGCCATCGGCGGTGATAGTGCGGTTGCACGCCTGGATGCTGAACGGCGCACAACCCTGCTGGAAATCGAGGAGAAGGCCGTTCGCTACATAGAGCTGAAGCTTGGCATCATGTCGGCTGGCAATGCTTTGCGGATCTACCGTGAGAGCCATCGCTCCGGCATGATGGCGCGCGCATCAGACGCGTTCAAGCTAATGACGCGTGGCCAGTATTCGGGGCTGACAACCCAGCCTGTAAGAGGTGGTGAGGTTCTCATTGCTGTGCAGGGTGACGGGCAATCCAAGGTCACCGAAGCGCTTTCAAAGGGTGCACGATTTCAGCTGTACCTTGCCCTAAGACTCGCCGGTTATTACGAGTTCGCGCAATTTCGGCCCTCGGTCCCATTCGTCGCCGACGACATCATGGAGACGTTCGACCATATTCGCTCGGAGGAGGTTTTCAGGCTGTTCGGAGCGATGGCAAACACAGGTCAGGTCATCTACCTGACGCACCATAAGCATCTATGTGAAATAGCTGAGGCTGTCGTACCGGGAACGAGGATCCATCAACTCGCACAGTAATTTTCTCCGGAATACGTGAACGAACCAGTGAAGGACGCCGAATTTGACGGCAAGTATGCGCCCAAAGTCAGACGTTCCGGCAAACTTCGCGTTCGTCCAAAAGCGGACATATCGCCCGAGCCATAGACGGCCCCGATGTGCCCATAATGGACGTCCTGCAAATTCATTGTCCTGCCGAATCTGGACTTCGAGAGCTGGCCCTAAACAGCAATTGTATCGCGCCTAGCCGTCCTATCGCCGGGGCGCCAATTGTAAACAACGGCGAACTATACCAATATCGTTACTGGCTTCTTCCGGTGCGACTCGGGAGAACGGGATGGGCAATGAACGCGAAGACGCAAACGGGAAAACACAGCGCCGCTGGCCAATACCTCGGCTATGCGCTTCAACCTGTACGCCTTTGCTTTCACCTGCTCAACGCGCCTAGCGGCGCCTTGGTCTCTCTTGAACATTTAGACGATGTGGCGGTTCACCTGGTCGGCGGCGAAGTCGTTCTTGAGCAAAGCAAGAGCGCACTGAAGCAAAATCCGATATCCGACTGGGCTGCGGACCTGTGGAAGTCTCTGGCCAACTGGCTCAGCTTCATGGCGGCGGGAGAGATCGACCCGGCGACCAGCCATTTCCGGCTATATGTCACACCGGTGAAGGCGGGTGCCTTCGCGATCGCGCTGAACGACGCGAAAACAGATGCCGACGTGGAGGCGCTGGTCGCTAACCTCGCCAAAGCCCACAGCAAGCTGAAAGCTGCACCGGCATGCGACGCCGACGTCCAAGCTTTCCTGAACGCTGATGCGGCTCATTGCGCCGCCTTGGTCAAGAATCTCGCCGTTATCAGCGTCGATGCAGATCCCGTCGATCCGATACGCGCGATCTTCAAGCCGACGGTCTCTCCGCTCATCATCGACCTAGTGTGCGAACGCGCGATCGGCGCTGCGAAGGAGGCGGCGGACAGGCTGATTAGAGCTGGCAAGCCCGCCATCTTGGACGTGGACGCGTTTCAGGCCGAGCAAAGAGCATTTGTTCAGAAGAACAACCTTCCAGGGCTGCTGTCGTCTTTCACCAAGCAACCGCCTGTCGAGGCCATCGAACAATTGATCGCCGACCGTCCCGCCTTCGTCCGCCAACTCGAGCTGATCGAGGTGGGAGACGAAGCGTGCGTCCGGGCTGTTAGCGATTACCTTAGGACGCTCGCCGACATCTCGATCTGGGGCGAAAGCGGGCTAATCTTTGAGAAGAACCTAAGTGACTGGGACGATGATCTTGTCGGTCGCTATGAGCACGTCAGTGCAGAGGTGCACGACATACAGGCCGGACACCCCGCAACGGTTCGTGGTAGAATAGTTTACAGGCGCTGCGCGCAGTTGCAGCCTCCACTCGATGGTCGAGTCGTCCCCGGTCATTTCGTCCACGGATCATTCAACGCCCTTGCCCACGGCCTGCGCCTCGGCTGGCATCCCGACTACCAGACTCTTTTGGAGCCAGCGACTTGATTGAGGCTGGCCGATCGCACCTACCGCTCAGCGACCTCGCCCTTGTCCAGAATCCAGGACTTGGGGCTTTCGCATTGTGGCAATTTGGCCAAGGTTTCCAGGCTGAGGACGAACGTCCAGCGCCGTTCGCCTTGGCGTTTCTCGTGCTGCCAATCGTCCTGCATCGCGCAACGCTCGAAATCGTGACTTCGACAAACCGACCCTCTGGACTGGCGCTCTTCGCGGCCAAGCTCGGGAAGGAACGGGAACAACTCCTCGCCGTCCACGAGCGAGCGCTGCTGCTGCGTACTCTGACATTGCAATCGGCCGCTGTCGGTGTGAGCGGGCGGCTGCTGTCCGTGGATTACAAGGATGCTACTTTAAGAGCAAACGTACCAGAACCGAAACCGAGGAGGCTCGTCCTTCCAGAGCGCGTCAAGCACCTCGGACCTGCCTCGGAGAAATTGGGTTTCTGGTTTTCGAACCTGGGGACCGCGCAGGTGGCCAACCTGTTACGGGTGGAGTTCTAGATGTATTTCCAGCTTCGAAAACTGATCCTTTGGCCCCGCAATGGTGCAGCGCCGCGGGTCGTCAAGTTCGAGCCCGGTGTCGTCAACGTCATCAGCGGCGCGTCGAAGACCGGGAAGTCCGCCGTTATCCCTATTGTTGATTACTGTCTGGGCTCGGAGAAATGCGCGATTCCGGTGGGCGTAATCCGCGAGAACTGCAGCTGGTTCGGCATTCTGATCGAGACGCTGGAGGGCGAAAAGCTCTTGGCGCGACGCGAACCGGGGGACCAACAGAGCACAGGCGACATGGTGCTGCTGGAGGGCGCACAGGTCGAAATTCCGGAGACGATCACCGACAAGACCACCAATGTCGACACGGTCAAGCGCGCGATGAACCGCCTGGCAGGACTGACTGACCTCGACTTCGAACCAGGTACAGAGAATGGATTCAAGCAAAGGCCAAGCTTCCGCGACCTCATGGCCTTCACGTTCCAACCTCAGAACGTGATCGCCAATCCCGACGTGATGTTTTTCAAGGCCGATACGACGGAACACCGGGAGAAGCTAAAGACCATCTTCCCGTACGTTCTGGGCGCGGTCACGGCAAAGATTCTCCAGGCGCGGTTTGAGATCGATCGGCTCCAGCGCAACCTCCGCCGGAAGGAGGCTGAGCTACGCGCGATCGTGTCGGCAACTGGCGCTTGGCGGGCGGAGGCGGAGGCGTGGCTGCGTCAGGCAGTCGAACTTGGCCTAGTCGATTCCTCCACTGAAGTGCCGAAGGACTGGAGTGACGTTGTTGACCTGCTTCGGCGCGTGTCGAACAGCAACTCAAGTCTTGCTCGACCAAGCCTGGCCGGCATCGATGTGGTGCTGACGCGTCTGGAAACCCTTCGTGCGTCGGAAACTGAAATCGCCGCGCGACTTACCGAGCATCGTCAGCGCCTGAACGAACTGCGCCGTCTGGTGGAGAGCAGCGAGGCGTACGGCGACGCCATGCGCATCCAACGTGACCGCTTGGACCTTTCCACGTGGCTGAGGGACTTGGCCGACGAGTTCGCCGATCCGTTGGTCGCACTCGGGGACGGCGGCCGCGAGAAGGTCTTGGCCCTTTGCGACAACCTCGGCGGTCTGGAGATCCGACTGCGGACCCACCCTGCGATGTCTAACACGCTTGACAAGGAAATCCTGCGCCAGCGCGGCGCCGCTGAAGCGGTCCTATCTGAGTTGAACGATGTCCGTAGCGAGATAGCGGTGCTGGAACGGGACTCTGACGTCGCCCGAGACGAGGCCAATCGCTTCGATAGGCTTGAGCGCTTCCTCGGTCGATTGGAGCAGGCGTTGCACGTCTACGACCGCGCCGACCAGTCGTCGGATTTGCGGCAGGAACTCACCTCGCTGCAGGCCGATATTGCAACGCTGCAAAAGACGATCTCCGAGGCCGACATCCAGCGCAAGCTATTCAACGCGTTGCACCAAGTCTCCCATCATGCCAATCGGCTGATTCCGCAGCTTGACGCGGAGTGGCCCGAGGCCCCGATTAGGCTGTTGATTGAAGACCTGACCGTCAAGGTGACTAGGGGAACGCGTGAGGACTACCTGTGGGAGATTGGCAGCGGCGCCAATTGGCTCGCGTATCACGTCGCACTAATGCTTGCGCTGCAGCACTACTTCCTGGCCGAACCTCATCACCCAGTCCCTGGTCAGCTGATCTTCGACCAACCTAGCCAAGTCTATTTTCCTAAGCGGGCGGCGGGCGACGAGGGCCCCGACCTCATCGCGTGGAGGGATCAGGACGTGGTCGCCGTCAGGAAGGTCTTTGCGCTCCTAGGCGCTGAGGTCATGGCCGCGAAAGGTCGCCTCCAGATCATCGTGCTGGATCATGCAGATGAGGACGTCTGGGGCAAGCTTCCCGGAGTCAAGTTGATTGAGGAATGGCGTGGACAGGCCCTCGTGCCTCAGGCTTGGATTGCCGCCGCATCTTCCAACGGTGGATAATAATCTGCTGCCAGAGGAGAAGGCATGGCGAACGTGGACGAGATCAACCGTCTGACGGCCCTTGGCTTGAACGTCATCACAGCCATGGATGTCGCGGAAGGAAAACTAGACGAAGCCTTCGAGGTCGCCCGCGCTCAGGAGAAACGCAAGGTCGACATCTGGTGCAAAGGAAGAAAGAACATTCCGGTTGCACTGACTGCGATATGGGACTGCGATCCTGCAAACTTCTATCTCGCGTTCGACGGCGATGATCCCAGCGACCACGCTTCGACGGATTTCATTCTTATCGACGCTGATGTCACTGACGTTGGCGGCAGGCTTACCTACGCCGCCAGCAGGGACAAGGGTCCTTGGCATCAACGTTACAAGAGCAAGAGCTGTGGGATCGCCTACCGATGGCTGCATGGCCGCGGTGTCACACCGCCTTTGCTCGGCGAGTACCAAGGCCAAGTTCACATCGTAGGAGGCATGCACCGCTTCCATCTTGCCAAGCACTATGGGACGACGCGCATGCCATTCCTCGTCCGGAGGGCCGAACTAGCCGCAGTAATGGCGTTGATCCCCTCGGCGACCGACACCGCCAACTCGTAATGGCGGGGACTGCAGAAAAGAAGCGAATGAGTTGCGAACTTACCGGGATCACTCCCCGAAAGCTGACCGACGGCTTCCGGCCCCGTTGCGGCCATTCTTACTCCCGCACTTTGGCTTTTCCAGCGCTAAACCGGCCTTGGGCGATGAATGGAAACGGTCAGATGTTCCCGGTCTGTGCTCGAAAAGTCGCATAAAAGGGCAGACTGGTGTGACGTCCGGAATTATTGGGCCTTTCACGGGTTTACCGGTCCCGAATTATCGGTTGCTGGCGGGCGGGCTATGCGATTGAAAACAGGAGAGTTTTCTGGCTAAGGGTGGGGTTTCAGACTGAGTTTACCAATGCCCTTAATGACGATTAATTCTGGATTGGCATCAGGTGATTGGGTTTGCGCAGAATATAGCCGCCCTTATTGGTAAACCCGCTCACGGTCGACAACGGATTGGTCAACCTAGGACGACAGGATTGGTAAACCGGAGCCGCCCTATCGACGAAGGTCTAGCTTGGCGCATTCACTGTCGCCGGTAGGCAGATATTCGGGCGACAATCGGGACCAGCGTGCGACGCCGCCAAGCGTGAGACACGTCGGCTACGCCGCAAATCGACACGGTTTGACCGGGCGCAATACCGCACCGATCTTCTAATCTCGGCTTAATTCCGGAGAGAGGCAGATAATTCCGGACGCCACACTGATTGGTAACCTAAGGCCACCCACCACGCGGATTGGTAGCCCACAGGAATAGGTTTGGTAACCCTTATCGAGTGAGGGCCGCTCGTACCTTTCGGCGGGTTCGTTTCAGTTCTAAGCCCGGCTTAATTCTGGACAACGACAGATAATTCTGGACGGCACAGTGGAACTCAACGCGTTGTAAGGATGGCATAGAGAAGCAGTAGCCCTCCAGTCTCGCTACTGGAAAAATTCTGGAAAATGGGTCTGCTTGGCTGGACGCAGAACGTTGTGATTATTCAGCCGGCATTTCTGAAGCTTCTCGAACACAAACAGCTTGCCTTCGCGCACGCTATCTTCGAGCGACTTCGCCTTCGCCAGATGCGCCGCAATCGCGCTGGCCAGCATGCAACCTGTTCCGCGCATCGATATAGCAAGGCGCGGCGTGTCGAAGTGGATGGGTTCATGATCGGAGCGTAACAGAATATCGGCCGATCGGGGACCCGACGCGTGCCCACCCTTGATCAGCAGGGCCTGAGGGCCGACGGCCTGCAGTCTTTGTCCTTGTTGGAGCGCACCGTCCTCATCCGAAGCCGGTTCGGAACCAGTAAGGAGCGCCAGTTCAGGAAGGTTGGGCGTGACAATGCAGCAAAGCGGCATCAAATCGCGCTTCATGGCAGCGATAGCGCCTGCTTCCAGAAGTGCGCGGCCTGAGGTGGAGGCCAGCACAGGGTCGAGTACTGCCGGCACTTGCGGAAATTTGCGCAGCACTGCGGCAACGGCAACAATGATCTTGGCAGTCGCCAGCATGCCGATCTTGATTGTGGCTACGTCGTTGGCCTGTAGCGCGGCACACATCTGATTGGCCACCATGCTGGGTGGCGAATGATGGATTTCGATCACGGCGTCGTGCGTTTGCACCGTTAGCGCTGTGACGGCGAGACAGGTGCGCACGCCAACGGCAGAGATCGTCTCGATGTCGCGTGCTATTCCAGCACCCCCGCTGGAATCTGATCCGCCAACGACAAGCACATGCGGTTCTCGTCTCATCGCCATCGGTCCGTCTTTTCGATCCATTCTCGCGTGCGCGCTTCGGGGTCGAAGCTCAACGTGATGTCCGTGACCACTGCGGCGCTGTTGGCGCCGGCCTCAAAGACGCCGTCGAGGCGGTCGGGGTTGAGGCCGCCGATGGCGACCAATGGGATCGGCGCCACCCGCCGCTTCCACTCGCTGATCCGCTCTAGCCCTTGCGGTGCCCACTTCATTTTCTTCAAAGTGGTGGGATAGATCGGACCGAGCGCGACATAGTCGGGCTCGGCAAACATGGCCGTTTCCAGCTCGACATGATCATGCGTGCTCAATCCGAGCCTGACGCCCGCTGCCCGTATCCTCGAGAGGTCGGCCGTTTGCAAATCCTCCTGGCCCAGATGCACGAAATCGCAGCCTTCCTCGATTGCCAGGCGCCAATAATCATTGATGATGAGCTGGCTTTTGTGTTGGACACACCAGGCCTTCGACTTGCGGATCTCCGCGCGCAGCCCGGTTTCATCCATGGTTTTGATGCGAAGCTGAATCAGCTTGACGCCGAGCGGCGCCAACCTTTCGATCCAGGCGGCGCTGTCGACGATCAGGTAGAAGGGATCGAGCTTCATGAAAAAACGGCCCTGCCGACCATCGGTGTCGATGGCACGGCGACGTCGCGCGGTTCGAGCATTCCCGAACTGAACGCCTCACGACCGGCGTCGACCGCCTTACCGAAAGCACGCGCCATGCCGACCGGATCTGCCGCCTTGGCGACCGCTGTGTTCAGGAGCACGGCGTCAAAGCCGAGTTCCATGACGGTGGCCGCGTGCGACGGCCGTCCGAGCCCCGCATCCACAATCAGCGGGACGCCAGGGAAATATCCGCGCATCGAGCGCAGCGCCGTCATGTTGACCGGTCCCAAGGCGGAACCGATCGGTGCGCACCACGGCATCAGGACCTTGCAGCCCGCTTCCAGCAGCCGCTCGGCGACAACGAGATCGTCGGTGGTATAGGGGAATACCGCAAAGCCGTCCTCGCACAGGATGCGGGCGGCTTCAACCAGACCGAACACATCCGGCTGTAGCGTGTCGTGATTGCCGATCACTTCGAGCTTGATCCAGTTGGTGCCGAAGACCTCGCGCGCCATTTTCGCGGTGGTGACGGCTTCCTTGACGGAGAGGCAGCCGGCGGTATTGGGCAGGGTTCTGGCGCCCAGCGAGCGGATCAACGACCAGAATTGTTCGCCGGCCCTACCGCCCGCCATCTCACGCCGCAACGAGACGGTCACCACCGACGTGCCCGATGCCTTGACTGCATCGGCAAGGATGGCCGGCGAAGGATACTGAGCCGTGCCGAGAAGCAGGCGCGACGAAAGCTCGGTTCCATAAAGCTCCAACATGCTAGCCGCCCTGCATGGGCGAGAGGATTTCGATCCGGTCGCCGTCGCTCAACTGGAACTCCGCGCGGTTGGCTTTGTGCACGAGGTCGCTGTTGACGGCGGTGGCGAGCCAATCGCCCTCATAGTCGAGCGCGGCAAGCAACTCGGCCAGCGTGGTGGCGGCAATCTCACGCGCCTCGCCGTTGACCATCAGTTTCATG
The DNA here is from genome assembly GCF_003998335.1 of Mesorhizobium sp. M7A.F.Ca.CA.002.05.1.1. Classification (NCBI taxonomy): domain Bacteria; kingdom Pseudomonadati; phylum Pseudomonadota; class Alphaproteobacteria; order Hyphomicrobiales; family Phyllobacteriaceae; genus Mesorhizobium; species Mesorhizobium sp. M7A.F.Ca.CA.002.05.1.1. Next base: position 9,143 of record NZ_RZQI01000021.1, read on the forward strand.
AGCATGCTCCTTGGTTCTGTCTTGACTGAAAACCAGGTCGGCAGCCTGGCGCGCCATGGCGGGGGCGAGGAGAAAACCGTGACGATAAAGACCGTTGATCGCGATGATCTCACCGTCTGTTTCGACGCGTGGCAAATTGTCGGGAAATGCCGGACGGACACCCACACCGGTTTCAACGATCTCGGCCTCACCAAAGGCCGGATGGAGGGCATGGGCGGCGCCCAGCAGCTCCATCATGGAACGCGCCGTCACCGGTCCGGCGCTCTGGCTTTCAATCATCGTCGCTCCGATCATGAAACGGTGATCGGTGCGCGGCACGGCATAAAGCGGAAAGCGTGGATGAAGCAAACGGACCGGCCGCGACAGCGAGACATCAGGCGTGCGAAGGATCAGCATTTCGCCGCGAACACCGCGCAGCCTGTCATCGGCCGCTGCCATTCCCATGCAGTCTATCTGACGGGCGAATCCCGAAACAGGCCGGGCGTCGCAGCCGAAGTGGAATTTGACACCCATGGTCGCAAGCTTGTCATGAAGTGCCGCCATCGCCGGGCGTGGGTCGAGGTGAGCCTCGTCGGGGAAGAGCAATCCACGCCGGAAGCGGCCGGCGAGGTCGGGCTCCAGGAGCGCAATTTCGTTTTCATCGACGCGCCGATGCCCTGACGTGCGACTGGCGAACCGGTCAAGCTCACCGGCATCACGCGGCGCGGCCACGACCAATGTCCCGGCCCGTGTCACCTGACCCGACAGCACCGCATCCCACCAGTCGGCAGCATCGCGTCCGAGATCCAGCACCGGCTGCTCCGCGCTTTCGCGCTCGCACCATGGCGCCAGCATGCCGCCGGCGAACCACGACGCGTTGCCACCAAGGCCATGCCGCATCTCGGCGACGGTGACCGTCGCGCCGCGGGCGGCGAGTTCGAAAGCGACGGTGAGGCCGGCAACGCCGGCCCCTTTGACGAGCACCCTCATGATGGTTTGGGAGCCTCTGGCACGACCGGTACGCCAGTCTCGTCCGCCTGCATGTAGAGATCGCCGCCCTCCCGGTATTTTGCCGCCATTGCCGCCATGCCTTCCTTCTGGGCCTCGGCACGGATGTCGTGGGAAATGCGCATGGAGCAGAATTTCGGCCCGCACATCGAACAAAAATGTGCCAGCTTGTGCGCCTCCTTGGGCAAGGTCTGGTCGTGGAAGGACCGTGCGGTTTCGGGGTCGAGCGACAGGTTGAACTGGTCCTCCCAGCGGAACTCGAAGCGCGCGCGCGAAAGGGCATCATCCCTGGTTTTCGCTGCCGGATGGCCCTTCGCCAGATCGGCTGCATGGGCGGCTATCTTGTAGGTGATCACGCCAATCTTGACGTCGTTGCGGTCGGGAAGGCCGAGATGCTCTTTCGGCGTGACGTAGCAAAGCATTGCGGTGCCGAACCAGCCTATCATGGCGGCACCTATCCCTGAGGTGATGTGGTCATAGCCCGGCGCGATGTCGGTCGTCAGCGGCCCCAACGTGTAGAACGGCGCCTCACCGCACACTGCGAGCTGCTTGTCCATGTTCTGCTTGATCTTGTGCATGGGGACATGGCCCGGGCCTTCGATCATCACCTGGCAGTCCTTTGCCCAGGCAATCTTGGTGAGTTCTCCAAGTGTTTCCAGTTCGGCGAATTGCGCCGCGTCGTTCGCATCGGCGATTGAACCGGGACGAAGGCCGTCGCCGAGCGAGAAGGAGACGTCATAGGCTCTGGCGATGTCGCAGATCTCCTCGAAATGCTCGTAGAGGAAGCTCTCCCGGTGATGGTGCAGGCACCATTTGGCCATGATCGAGCCGCCGCGCGAGACGATGCCCGTGACCCGGTCGACGGTCAGCGGGATGTAGTGCAGCCGCACGCCGGCGTGGATGGTGAAATAGTCGACGCCTTGCTCGGCCTGCTCGATCAGCGTGTCGCGGTAGACCTCCCAGTTCAGATCCTCGGCGATGCCGTTGACCTTTTCCAGCGCCTGATAGAGCGGCACCGTACCGATCGGCACCGGCGCATTGCGCACGATCCAGTCGCGGATGTTGTGGATGTTGCGGCCGGTCGACAGGTCCATCACCGTGTCCGCGCCCCAGCGGATAGCCCAGACCATTTTTTCGACCTCTTCGGCCATCGACGATGTGACAGCCGAGTTACCGATGTTGGCGTTGATCTTGACCAGAAAATTGCGACCGATGATCATCGGCTCGCTCTCGGGATGATTGATGTTGGCGGGAATGATTGCGCGCCCGCGCGCCACCTCGTCGCGCACGAATTCGGGTGTGACGAAATCTGGGATCGCCGCGCCGAAGGCTTCGCCGTCGCGTTGCAGCTTGCCGCGCATCACCTCGCGGCCGAGATTCTCGCGGATGGCTACGAACTCCATTTCTGGCGTGATGATGCCGGCGCGCGCATAGGCAAGTTGGGTCACCGCCTTGCCCTGCTTGGCCTTGAGCGGCCGATTGCGTATCGGAAATTCCGGTGTCAGGCGCTCGCCGGTGGCGAATCCATTGTCTTCCGGCCGGACGTGGCGGCCGTCATAGGCTTCGACATCGCCACGCGCCGTGACCCATTCGTGGCGAAGCCGGGCAAGGCCTTTTTCGATGCTGGTTTCGACTGATGGATCGGTGTAGGGGCCGGACGGATCGTAGACGGTGACGGGCGGTTCGCCGGCCGTCGGATGGACGGAAATCTCGCGCATCGGCACCCTGATCTGCGGGTAGAGGACGCCGGGCTTGTGGATTTTCCGCGAGGCGGGCAGTGGTCCCGTCGATACGGCGGGGGTGAGGGCATTCATCGTGAGGCTCCTTTGCTCATGCATTGGAGACCCAGTTCTGTGCCGGAAGGATGAAAAGACGCTTCTGTAGACCTGCTGCAACAGGACCTCGGGCGTAAACTCCCGCAAAGCGCTTGCACCGTCCCTACGCCAGTATGAACTGGATCAGGTTCAACGGGTCACTGCGCCGCGAAAGCCAGCAGTATCTCAGCCCCTTGCCGGGACTCCCCTGGTGAATGCCTTAGGTTGAACGGGCTGACGCTATCTTGTCAAGCGCATTCGGGCGCCTTCGGCCGGTGGCGACGACCGGCGGCCAGCCGGGCGGAGAGCTCGCGCATGCATCGGGGACAAGTCACGCCCCGTAGACCGGGGCTGAATGGCCAAAGCCTCATTCGCTTCGTGAAGGATGGAGAAACTGTATTGGCCATGTGCGCGTATCGACCAAGTAGCTCAGGCGGTCACGGATGTGGTTATTCTGGTCGAAGGTGACGAACGGCCTTGGGGGTCACCTCCTTTAGGATTCAGAGGTTGGAAGACGGCTTCTCGCGATCACGGCCATCAGGAAATACCTGTCTTCGGCTCAACCTCGACATGGCGTCCGATCGACCGCAGATATACAGCTATCTCGTTCATGAGATGATCGCGTTCGCCGTAGATTTCAGCAATCCTACGCAGCTGTGGCTCGACGGCCCTCCGTTGCGCTGGCGTGAAATCAGCATCGCCAAAGACGTATCCCAAGTTGCCAATCGCGCAAATTTTGCAGCCGGCGTCCACAACTGCTTGTACGAATGCCGGAATGTCTTTTTCTTGCATGGTCTTCATGTCGAACCTCTCGTGAATGGCGTGCTTGCGCCCCAATCTGCCTTTTCAGCGTGTCCTCTGGGCGGCGCAAGCCCTGAGCGTGACTGTGCACGGGCAACCTCGACTATCCCATCTGCCACGCTCTTTAGAATCGGTGGGGTCTGGTGATCGCAGGCTGGGCCACTCAAAAGCCTGCAAGAAGAAAGTCATGGCGACCATTGCTCAAGATCGCAAGGGTGCGTGCAAGACCTTCCGTTGGCAGTCATGCACGCTCGCTCAGAGATAGTCCGGCCGCGGAAATTCTCCCTTATTCGTAAGAAAGCTCATTGAGCAACTGGGCATTGAGCAACTGGGTCTCACGTCACGGGTCTCGTGTGCTTCACAGCCGAAAAATAGCCGCCGTGGCAATTCTCGAAAAGTGCAGGCTACCTCGTTAAGGACACTGCGGATGATCGTTCGCGCTTGGCAAAAGCGAACGGATTAGTCTATGGCTCTCGGCAGGGGGGCGAGTTATGCGGCGGGTGCGAATCCTTCAAGTAGGCGATATTCACTATCCGGACTGGCATCCTTCCTCTAGCAACATCGATGCCAAGGATAGCAAGTTCGCTCCGAAAATAACGCAGAAGCTACGCGCGTCTTCGCTGCGTGCCGTCTTGACGAAACTTCGGCGGCTGACGACTTCGAAGCCCTTGGATTCGATCGCCTTCATGGGGGATTTCACGAGCCGTGGCGACAAGACCTTCATTGCTTCGGCATTCCAGCATTTCACGTTGCTCTGCCGCGCACAGGGACGCAGTTCAAAGGCGCTTCCGTTGATATTCGTACCGGGAAATCACGATGTGAACCGTGATGACGCGCGCGAACTTGGACCGACTGAGAAATTCAGCGAAATGGCGAGTTTAGCCGCCCGCTTGGGTTGGCAGACCGTTCCCGTGGACCAACCCGTGCACTTCAGACTTCCGACAGGATCCGCAGGCGCAAACTTCATCCTCGTCAACACAGCGATAGGCAGTTGGGAGCTTCAAAACCTTCCCGCGTTCCTTCGTGATCGTCTCGAGGCACTCAGTCCTTCTACAGAGCCTGTAGATCTCGGCTCGCCGGACATCTCGGGACATTCGCCCGCGACACCTCCCAGCGATCCAGACAAGGAGGCGTCCGACGACGAGTATTACGGTCAGATGGACACGCCATACATCTCGCGTGAGATGCTTGCAGGCCTACAGGAATTGCTCCAGCAGCCCGACATGCGTTACGGCATCATAATCGGCCATCACAATCTGCTGCCACAAAAGACTCCGCGCATTACGCCATACGCGGAGATGCTCAACAGCGGATTTGTCAGAACTCAGCTGCTGCAGGGCAACAAGCCTATCGTCTACCTGCATGGACACATACATGCTGATCCGGTCGAGATCGTCAACGATCCAAGGTTTCCGGACGGCAAATTGATCTGCATCTCAGCACCAGAGATACAGTCAGGTTTCAATGAGCTCGTCTTCTTCACGACCGATCAGGGAGAGCTCGTCGGCATCCGACTTATACCCTACCGCACCAATGTCGCCGACGGGACGGTCATGGAAGGCGAACATTGCTTTATTTCGACCATGTCCAACGGCAAGGCCTTTCTGAACAACGACACGTTTGACCTGCTGCGCCGACTGCGCGACCATGCCACCAGGCGCGGGAATGGGTTACTCTTCTGGGACGAGATCACTGAGATTGCTGCCTCCGCCGAGCTCGGGCTAGATCTGGAAGACTCTCTTCTGATGCTCCAAGCGGCGCGCTTCATCGAGATAGACGGCCTCACCAAGGCAAACTCGGCTTGGCGCATTAAGGTAAGGGACGAATAGCGATGGAGAATCCGTTCGGCCCCAACAGGATCGAGTACGAAAGCCGCCCGATACTGTGGTTCAGTCAGAAGTCGGCGTTGATTTCTGCCGCCGCCAAGCCGGTCTTCGTCGCAGGGACGAGAGGCAGCGGCAAGACCAGCATTCTTCGCTCGCTTTCCACAGTCCATATTCTTGAAGACAAAAGTCTCTCGGACCAAGTCGGCAAGCTCGCTTGGTATGGCGTCTTCTTCCAGCTCAATGAGACATTCTCGCCCCTAATCGACAACGCCGTTCTGAACCTCATTCCGGAGCGGATACGCTTCGACACGGCCGCCGTGATCCCGCGGCAATTCGTAATCTTCTCTCACTATCTGGAGCTGAAGATAGTCGAACGCCTGCTCGAGAGCATCGGCCAGCTCAGACGCGACGGCCACTTGAAATACCGGGCCTCCGAAGATAGGGACGTCGCCCTGGCACTGCATCGCGAAGTGCTGCACTTCATACCCCAACCTGCCCGTCTCGACTTCTTCAGCATCGATGAGCTGCGGGGTGGGATAACCCGGTACGTCGACGAATGCTTCAACGCGTTCTTCTTTGCCGCCGATGCCGGAGCGACCGGCTTCAGAGCAACAGACCCTGGCGCGATCATTAACAAGGTCGCGACCGCGATCACTCCACTTTTAAATGGCCCATCTTTCGCCGGTGACAGGGCGCCCTTCTTCAAGATACTGATTGACGACTGTGAAGCACTGACACCGCTCCAACAGCAGTTCCTGAACACCTTGGTGAGAAAGACGCGCGGCAACGTGAAATGGGTCCTCGCCTACATCGGCGGCCTCTACGACACGATCCGGACGATCATACCCGGCCAGTCGCTCTCGAATGCTGACCGGGACGTCGAGAATCTTGATTCAGTCGATCCGAGGGAGTTCGCCACGCTGTGCGAGAACGTGTCGTCGCTTCGGCTGTACTATGCGCTTCCTGACCATCTGCGGAGTGATCTCGAGCGCAACGATGCGCTCAGCGCGTTTTCGCTCAAAAACCGGCTGGGGCGGCTTTCCGTCAATGACATCATCGAGCGGGTTATCATATCGGGTCATTCCGAGGGCAGAGAAGAGCTTGTGGCACTTGCTGATGCAGCACGTGAATTCCTCTCCGTGAATTTGAGGACGGCGGATCAGCAGCAATTCCTTCTTGATCGAAAAGCGCGCCCTTATGCCGAAGGGCTGGCGCTCGCGCTCATGAACCCGGAAATTAAGCGCCGGCCCATGAGCAAGGCGGATGCTTCAAATCTGAAGAGGTCGATCGCCCGGAAACAGGGATGGGCTTTTCTGAAAGCGTGCCAGATGCTGCGTCTGCATGACTACCCGTACGTAGGGCACCAGATCATCACATCATTGAGCGACGTCTGTATACGCGATTTCCTTGATATAATGGGAGAGATCTTCCGCCGCAGTGTTCCGAGTTCCAGTGATCCACGAAAACTGGTGGAATTCATCAACTCGGATTTACAGATTCATCTCGAACAGCAGAGACAGGCTGTGAACGCCGCCTCTCAACGGAAGCTTGATGGACTTCAGGCGCTTTCACATCCGTACGAAGAAGAGAGCGTGCGCATGGTGCGGGCGTTGGGTTACCTGACCGCTCGCCTCCAGACAGAGTTTGCCGAAGAAAATGCTCTAGGAACGACAGAGAGAGGCATTTTCAGGGTTGATCTAAAGGAAATGCGCTCGCTGGTGAACCGACTGGAGCAACCCAGCGGAAAACTGGACGAGGTCCTGCGTCGGGCGGAAAGGGATGGGTTTATCCGGGAGGTCTCCGCCGCCGGCAACTTTGAGGTGGACCGCGCCGACCCCGCATCGAAGGAGATGATGATCAGATTGCATCGGCGATTTGCACCTTACTTCGGGTTCTCCTATCGCGGCCCGTACGAAATCAACACAATCCCTGCGGCGCGGATGGTCGACCTGCTTTTTACCAGGCATCGGCTCCCAGAAGACTGGGCCGACTCGGTGTTTAAGGAGCTCGTCGCGCGGCCCGCACTCAAGACCGAATTCCAGCACTCGCTTTTCGAGAGCGATCTCGAATGACCGCTTCAACTGTCGAGTATCGAGTCTTCGGCCATCTGGCCGTCACCGAGAAGGCGAGAGATGCAGGTACCTGCGAAACGATGGAGGCAGATATCGCGATCGTCGCGCTTGGATGGGAAACGCGTTTCGCCGCGTTCGAAAACCATCTTGACCTGAAGGTCGGCAAGATCGTGGTTCTGGACTTTGCTCTGAAGGAAGCGAACGTCCCAGCCGTCGAAGAAAACCGGCGAAAGCTCATCGCTATGGGTACCCGATGGGGCGTCGAAGTGACTGTGATCACCCTCGAGCCTTCCATCGAGTATCAGAAGAACATCAATCTCCTCGATCACCTGCTCACTCAGATGGCCGCTTCATGTGGCTCATACGAAGGAAGCCTGCGGAAGGTTTTCGTCGAGTGCTCGACGATGCCGCGAATCTACATCCAATGGCTGATTGCGGTGGCATTCAAGAAAATGTCGATTCAGTCTCTCGAATTCGGGTACGCCGAAGGTATCTACGGGAACGCGATCGGCAAAGAGGATTTTTCCAGCGGCTTGGACCGATACGTCACCGTCCCTCATCTTCAAGGCAGCGGAGGAATGGGCGAAGAGAAAGTCCTGCTCGTGGGGATCGGAGGAGATGCCGACGTATTCTACGGATTGATCGATATCGTCAGTCCGGAACGGATCTCGCTCCTCGTCCCAAGAAGCGACAAGAATGCGCATATCGATGCTTTGCTCGATCAACAGGTGGCCAAGGTACGTGAAACCCACCGGCTCGAAGATGGCGAAGTTCGCGACATCCAGGCTTTCGGGCTGATGGCCCACCTCGATGCTTTCGAGACGTATCTCGACGGGTTCGGCTCGCGTGCGGTGGTGAACGTTTTTGTCAGCGGCCCGAAGGTTCAGGCCATCGCTGCTGCCGTGCTCGCCTGCTCCGACAGCCGCGTCCATCTCAAGGCAAGAATTCCCACCTCCTATGCCCATCGTGAAGTCTCAGCGAATGGGCGGTATCATATCTATAGGCTGATTGACCTGACATCCCCTGCCTGCAGCCTTCCCGGGACGTTCTGACACTATCTTGCATTCGAGTAGCATCATGGTCCCAGTAGCCGTTCCGCCAAGCCTTCAGCGCATGTTCGTGTCGCCCGATCCGGTCGATGGGGGGCTAATTCCCACTTGGAAGCTGCTCTACATCAGATCAGGGGGGAATGCAGACTGGCAGAATTCCGTCTAATTAGCGACTAGCTAAAACATATACTCAGGCGAGACTGTTCAGCATAGAAATAGTGAGTCGGCCGTGAACTATCCGCAAGCCATTGATCTGGCCTGTTGATTGAGGCGGATAGCGGCTTTGGAATTGCAGGATTAGCGGTTTATTGGGGCTGTTTTCCTGCAATTCGGTTTTGCGATTCCCTTGTGGCGCGGAGCGTGATTCACTCGGTTCGGCGGCGGCGAATCGAGGGGACAGCGAATGTCCAGGC
>NZ_RZQI01000221.1:0-7580 GCF_003998335.1 Mesorhizobium sp. M7A.F.Ca.CA.002.05.1.1
AAGATTGCACGGCCCGGCTAGTACTCGATCACTGGTCGGCCATCGAAGCATTGGCCGCGCATTTGCTGGTCAAGCATGATCTCCAATTCGATGAGGCTCTGACGATTGTTGCGCCGCATCTTCCGCCCATGCCAGCAGCTACGCCGCCAGAGCGTCATCCGCAGCCTGCTTGATCAGCCATTCGATGTGATTTGACCACATCTGCAACACCTCGCGCTTCTCCTTGACGTTGCTATAGAGATCGTAGATTTCGCCAATGTCTCCGGTTCGGGCTCACAGCCCGTCCATATAGCCGCCAGTCTGCTGCCTTCGAGTGGCCCATGTTGGCCGCGGCCAGGAAGTGGCGACGATTGAAAGGACAAAATCAGTTGCCGAAACTCATCGCAGGTGACGGTCTGGTGGCAATTTGGGCACATCTTGTGTCTCGTCGCCAGTAAACACGGATGCCCGGCAGGAGACTGAGCTCGCTGCCGGCGGAAATCGTAGAGCGCCAGCGACGCATTCTGATCTTTCGTCAGGCAGTCGACCGCCTTGGCATACGCCTCGGCCTCCATCTCGATCGACCTGAACCGGTATCTTGTGCGCCATCCGGACGATCTGGGAAAGCTTGGCCGGGCCGGCGCCTTCCCAGGCGCACGGGAAGAGCGACGACCCATGTGGACCTTGGATTTCACTCCGCACTTACGCTGCTTTGGCCTTGTCAGCAGCCTGAGCATAAAGCGTGCTCAGCTTTCAGGCCGAGCACTCTTCCAGTGTTGACAGCATCTGTCGTCATTCAGGATCGCCCCATTTTCGCATGCCGCTTGCAGCTTTCAGGCTGTTGTCAGCCAGGGCCGCCATAAAGGGTCTCGTTAAACAATTCAGGAGGCCGTTCCAATGATCAATCAGTTTGCGAGACTTTTTCGAGGACCAGGTATGCAGGCTTGTTTCGGGACAAAGAACTTTCTGGCGGCAACCACCGCGATGACGACGGTATTCCTGCCGGCTGTGTCTCTCGGGGTGGGTCTGGTAGCATTTCCAACTGGAGAAGCGTTGGCCGACGACCCGATTTCGATCCCGCTGGAGTATGTCGGGGAAGGCCATGACCGCCTGGGCATCTGGGCCAAGATCAACAATGGCAACGCGCAGCGATACGTATTCGACACGGGCTCGGACCAGCTCAACACGCAGATCGGGTCAGAGGTGACCGGGGTCCGCCCGATTGCCGACACGCCTTACGTATATACGTACGGGGACGGAACGTATGGTAATAAGCTTCAGAACGGGGAAATTGATAAATTTACATATGTCGATCCAGATCAAAAGATAACAATCGACGGGCCGTCTGTAAGCGATAAGAAATACCGGGCTGCTCGCATTCTCGATTTTGTCTATACCCATGCGTATTGCAAGGACAACAATCTTAAGTGCACGCCGGGATCCGTGACGGATGGACTTAAAGATATGTATGGTCAGGATCTCCAAGAACCTTATCACGCCGATAAGGAGCAGCGGGCGAAAATGACCGCTGGCAAGATGGCAGACGAAGGCGGCGATTTCGCAGGTACATTCGGGGCCGGCGATTTTCTTGGCAAGACAAGTGTCTGGGGCATGATGGGCAGTGTCACCAGGTCTGGCTACGTGGTCTCCGCCAATGTGAATCCGGATTCCGAGAGCGACCAAACGCCTGGCTGTTCCCCCTGCACGATTGTCAACCTCAATCCAAGCCTCCGGGCCCAATATACTAATGCCATGCCATGGGGAGAACCCGAGGAAAAAGATCAGGATTCTTATCAGAATTTTCCTGGCTCTGGCGCCAATGCCTCGACCGAATACGAAGGCAGCTACAATCTGCAGTACACGGTTAAGGATGGAGCCCCACCAATCACCGACCCCAACAAGACCGCGGTATTGCTCGACACCGGCACACCGGGCGGTGGCAGTCTGGAGATCAGTGATGCGATGCTGAAGCAATTTCAGGATGCGGGCGTCAAACTTAAAAATGTTCGGAGAAATGAGCAACGCGAGATCGTAAGCGCATCGGGCAACATCCCGAGCGTTACAATCGCAGGAACGGATGGCGATCCGGTAAGGCTGGACAATATCGACTTCACCTACACCAGCGGCACGACGGAACAACCCAATGACCAGACCAGTTTTGTTGCCGGTCTTGACTTCTTCAAAAACAGATCGGTCATTTTCGATCTGGAGAAGAAGTATACCGCTTATACGTCACATTTCGTCACTGCCAGCAACTTCTCTACCGATTCATCCGCACCCGAAGGGACCGGTCTGAGCAGGATAACGACGAGCATGGGGAATGAGGGCGGGTTCGGCATAGCGGGTGTCGTCTCCGGCTCCGGATCGCTGACGCTTGATACAAAGACGGTGGTCCGGATGACGAATGTCAACACCTACACCGGCGAGACGAATATTGCTCAGGATGCCTATCTCTCGCTTGCGGGGCTCGGCAACATCCAACGGTCAGCGAAAGTCGTTGCAGACGGCACGTTCGATATCTCCGAACATGGAAATGGCAGCGACTATTGGGGAATCTCCGACGCCTACAACGATGCCCGTATTCGTAGCCTGAGTGGCAGCGGAACGGTCGAGCTGGGCAAGCGTACCCTGGTGCTAACGGATTCGAACGACACGTTCGCCGGCAGCATCAACGACCTCGACGTTGATAACAATAATATGGGCGGCAAACTATTCGTTGCCGGTGGCGTGCAAACGCTGAGCGGAAAGAACAATTTTTCCGGCATGACGACGGTCGGTTCCGGCGCGGGATTGCTGCTTGCCGATACAGGTGTGCTTTCCCATGATGCGACCACGTCCGGCTTTCTCGGGAATGACGGGCAGATCGGGGGCACGGCTATCGCAAACAGCGGCGGTGTCGTCGCAGGCGGCGGCACCTACGGTGCGGTCACCATTTCCGAGGGCGGCACGGTCGCTCCTGGCAGTGCGACCGATCCGAGCAGGATCGTCACCACACTGACTGTCACGGGCGATTTCGCGCAGCAGTCCGGATCGATCTATCAGGTCGACCTCGCAAGGTCGTCCGATCTCATCGATGTTGGCGGAGTAGCGGCGATCGACAGCGGCGCGCAGATCGAGCTGCTGCGGCAGGGAACGCTATCGGTCGATGCCCGATATACTCTGCTCTCCGCAGCAGGCGGCGTAAGCGGCACCTATGGCGGGCTGACGGGGGCTCTGGCGACAGACGCGACGCCCTTCGTCGATTTCCAGCTCGTCTACGATGCCAACAATGTCTATCTCGATATCAGCCGCACATCGACGGCGTTTGCCGATGTTGCCAGCACCTTCAATCAACGCTCGGTCGCCGCAGCGGCTCAGGCGCTTGGAAGCGGTAATCCGATCCAGGACAACATCCTGTTCCTGACGGCGCCGGAAGCCCGCAACGCTTTCGATATGCTATCAGGCGAGGTTCATGCTTCCATTCATAGCGGCCTCATCGAGGACAGTCATTCTGTACGCGATGCCGCGAGCGAACGGATCCGTGCGGCGTTCGACGGCGTCGGTGCCTCCAGCGTTCCGGTGATGACTTATGGGCTGGGTGGTCTGGAACTGGCCCCGGCAACGAGTGAGAATTTCGCCGTATGGGGCCGTGGCTTCGGCGCCTGGGGTCATCTCGACAGCGACGGCAATGCCGCCGGTCTCGATCACTCGACAGGCGGCTTTCTGGCTGGCGGTGACGCGGCTGTCGGCGAAAGCTGGCGGCTCGGCCTCATCAGCGGCTACAGCCATACCTCCTTGGAGGCGGACAATCGCGCGTCGTCGGGCTCGAGCGAGAATTACCATCTCGGTCTTTTTGCCGGCACGCAGAACGGCAATCTCGGTTTTCGTTCCGGCCTTGCCTATACCTGGCACAGCATCGAGACCGGCAGGTCCGTGGTCTTTTCAGGCTTCGCCGACAGCCTTTCGGCCGATTACGACGCCGGCACGTTCCAGGCCTTTGGCGAGCTCGGCTACCGTATCAATACGGCTTGGGCTTCCTTCGAGCCCTACGCTAATCTCGCTTATGTGAATTTTGACGCCGATGGCTTCACCGAGAATGGCGGCGCAGCCGCCTTGTCGAGCGGGGATCGCTCGAGCGACACGGCGTTTACCACGCTAGGTCTGCGTGCGTCGACGGTACTGACCCTCGGCACCGTGACTGCTACCGCGCGCGGCGGTCTTGGCTGGCGCCACGCCTTCGGCGACGTCAGGCCGGATACCGCTCTTGCCTTTGCTGGCGGTTCCTCCTTCGCCATCAAGGGCGTGCCGATCGCAAAGAACGCAGCTCTGCTCGAAGCTGGGCTGGACGTAAACATCACCGAGAACGCGACGTTCGGCATCGCCTATCAGGGACAGATCGCCTCGGATGCCCAGACACACGGGTTCAGCGCCAAGCTCGGCGTCCGTTTCTAAATCACCCGCAAAAGAGATTGGTTATGAAGTCAGTGAGTGCATTTTCTTTTACCGTCGTTCTCGGCTCAGCGACGGTGATGTCTGTGTCCGCCGCGCGAACGGACGATGCCTGCTACAACAAGGCACAAAGCCTATGATGACGCAATGTTCAATCGACGACCTGAAGCCAGTCGATGGCGAGCTTGACAAGCTCTACAAGGAGATGGAGACCCGGCTCAAAGAGTCCCGGCGCATGTCCAGGAACTGGTCGAGACCGCGAGGGGCTACAACGCCACCTCGGAGAACACGCGCGACGCCTACCCCAAGGATTGGCGGCATTTTTCCTCCTGGTGCCGGCGCGCTGGCTTCGATCCCCTGCCTCCGGGCTCGAAGGTGATCAGGCTCAATATCAGCGCCTGTGCCTTGGGCACCGCCGCCGGCGATCCGAAGCGTGGCGCCCCTGCCCTTTCGGTTGCGACCATCGAGCGGCGGCTTTCCGGCCTCGCCTGGAACTTTACCCAGCGCGGCCGGCCGTTGGACCGCGCGGAGCGGCATATCTATACGGTTCTTGCCGGCATTCGCCGCGCAAGCACGCAAAAGCCACCGCGGCAAAAAGAGGCGGTCCTGGCGACGATCTGCTGGCGATGATCGCCACCCTCGGCCACGACCTCAGGGCCTGCGCGACCGCGCTATTTTGCTCCTGGGCTGTGGCGGCGGCCTGCGGCGCTCCGAGATCGTCGGTCTCGACGTCATGCGCGACGACAACAGCGATGGCGCCGGCTGGATCGAAGATTTTTGACGGCAAGGGCTGCTGGTCACCCTGCGCGGCAAGACCGGCTGGCGCGAGGTCGAGGTCGGCCGCGGCTCCAGCGACCACACCTACCCCGTAGTCGCGCTCGAGAGCTGGATCCGCTTTGGCCGCATCGCACGTGGACCCCTGTTCCGCCGCATCTTCAAGGACAACAAGACCGTCGACGTCGAACGGCTCTCCGACAAGCACGTCGCCCGCCTGGTCAAGCAGGTGACGATCGCCGCCGGCGTCCCCTCCGATCTCCCGGAAGGGTAACGGGCGCTGCTGTTCTCGGGCCAGTCGCTGCGCGCCGGACTTGCCTCGTCGGCCGACGTCGAGGAGCGTTACGTGCAGAAGCAGCTCGGCCATGCCTCGGCCGAGATGACCCGCAAATATCAGCGGAGGCGCGGCAGATTCCGGACCAACCTCACCAAGGCGTCCGGGCTCTGAGAAACCCCTCCCCTCCCTCGGTTGGTCGCTAGGTCGTGGGGGTCAGGTTCTTTGAGTGATGACAACACCTCGTCGAGCACAGCGAACGCTGCGTCCAGACTGTCGGCGGCGACGCTTCGTAGTCAGGGCATGATCATCAGCTGTGCAATGGCGCGGCCGACGAATTCATTGTTGAGTTTTTCCATCCGCTGTCTGGTTCGAGCGACCTGTTCTGGGAGCGCACGCAGAGCGTTGACGACCTCGTCCAGTTGCGACCGGGCTGCGGCGGCGATGTCGAAGATGTCGCGCGGGTTGGCTTCCGAAATCCCCGGTAATAGACCTTCTTGGCGATGATTTCCGGGATGGTCTCGAGCCGCACGGTCCTGCCTTCCACCACGCGGGTCTAGAACGGCTTCGTTGTTAGCGCTCCGGCAACGATGAAGTCGATTTCGCCAACGTCTTCGAAGGCGAATTTCTGGAACCGAAGCCCGTCCCCCAAATAGTCGGACGGCATCGTTTCAAAGTGCAGGTGGCTTTTGGATGGTCGATGACCGAGCAATTGAGGGTCGTCGAGGAAGATATCGATGTCGTGGCTTTCGCGATGGCCGATCTGGATCATCATAGCCGTTCCGCCGCCAAATGACCATTCAAAGTCGTAGCCCCGGCATTCCCGCGAAGCTGGCCGATCAGGTCGATATAATACAAAAAAGCCGCCGCCATTCGGACGGGCGTCGGCTATCATGTCCAGCCATTACGCGGCGAGCGGATAGCTTTCGCCGGACCAGGCAGAGAACTTGGCGGCAAAAGCCTTCATCTCGTCGACCGCGAATGTGGTGCGCGGTTGCGAACTCGACTTGCTGGGCGAGAGGGACCTCGCCGAGAAAGGCGCTGACATGAGCGGGATGCTGCTTGGCCAAATCGAGATCCGCAAAGCAATCGGCCAGCGCCGCGTCGTCCAGCTGTACGCTGCAGGGCGCGTTCACGGTCGTCAAGACGGATGCCAAATGCTTGCTCATAATGGCCGCAAGGTAATCGTTTCGGGTCGGAGACACAAGTTGCCGCCTCCTTCGCCGTAGAGTGGCCCGATACAATCACGATCGATATTGCCACCTCTTATCGATAGTGATCGCATAGTTCCCTGATTCGACTCTCAACCGCTCATATTACTTCCATGTATCTGCTGCGCTAGCCCGTCCTGGCCTTGGAGTGTCGCTCCTCACCTCCTCCACCACTCACCAGCCCGATGGGAGTATCGCCCGCCAGCAGCTTCTCCTTGCTGAGCAGCGCGGCAACCTCAATCGCCTCGAAATCGGGCAAATCCCGCAGTGTGTCGAGGCCGAAGTGCAACAGGAAGGTCTTGGTCGTGACGTAGGTGTAAGGCGTGCCAAATTCAGCGGGCAGGCAGACGTTGACCCACACTTAGAGCATTGAGGCACTCGAGCCGCCCTCAGGCGGTGCCTCAAAAGCTCGCGGGCCAGATCGCCTCGGTTCGGAGACAGACAGGCTCAAGATATCCACGCCAGAGACGGCGAGCTGGAGCGTATGCTCGGCATTGCGAAGAAGAACATGTTGGCCTTTGCCGGGCGCCAGGCAGGACCGTCGCACGACCTGGCAATGCCAAGAGTTCGCACGGCGTTGTCTCCGACGATGCTGGCAGATGTTCTGCAATGACTGGCAACACATGGACGCACCAGAGCGGAACCAAAAACGATCGAATTTCGCCCATAAGACTCGGCGAAACAGAACACCCCAGCGTAACAGGTCGCCGGCCGACGCGACCAGGTCAAGCAAGGGTTGGTAAGACCAGCTATTGGCCTGCTGGCTTGCAGCGGTCACCTCACGCTGGAATGCTGGATTGCGGCGCAAAAACTCCCATGCCCTTTCGCGCGGCGTCATACCAGTGGTGCAGTCATATGATCGTTCATCCCGCCCATCAGCCTCGACCGCGCCAGTCACGAGAACTGCAGGCACG
>NZ_RZQI01000222.1:0-7565 GCF_003998335.1 Mesorhizobium sp. M7A.F.Ca.CA.002.05.1.1
ACCATGACGGATCGAGATGTGGCCCGCCGCGAGGTTTACCAGGAAGGACGGCACCGTAAAGGGAGACAGGCGGCGGGCGCCACGCAGGTCCACCGTGCGCACCGCCTCGGTGATGGCGGGGAACCCGCCGACCCCTGAAGCGATGATCGTGGCCGTGCGCAGGCGATCGGTTTCCAGGGCAGGCTTCCATTGCGCCTGCGCCAGCGCCTCTTCCGCCGCGGCCAGCGCGAAGAGAATGAACCGGTCCACCTTGCGTTGATCCTTCGCCGACAGGACGGCATCGGCATCGAAACCAGCCTCCGGATCTTCGCCCAGGGAGGGAACCACGCCGCCAATCTTAGCCGGCAGATCTCCCACCACATCGTCAGGAAGCCTGCGAACGCCCGACCGGCCGGCAAGCAGGCGTGACCAGGACGCTTCGACATTGGCGGCAAGGGGCGTGACCGCTCCCATGCCCGTGACGACAATCCGTTGCATCTGCTCTCCTGTCCTTGGTGTGCCGGCGGCGCTGCTCGCGCCGTTCAAGCGGCGACTGCTTCGCGAACCTGATCGGCCGCCGCATCCAGAAAAGCCTGTGCAAGGTCGGGGTCGTTGACGACCCGCGAGAGCACGACCGCGCCGACCATCGTCGAGAGAACGGCCATTGCCTTGTTGCCGGTCTTTTCGCTGTCGCCCTCGCCAACCCAACCGCCGAGCATCTCAAGGTACGCCTTGATGCCGACTTCGAATGATGCCTTCACCTCGGCACCTTGCCTGGCCGCATCCGAGCCGAGCGCAACGACCGGGCAGCCGTCCATCTTTTCCCCGCGATGGTCCATGCTGAGGTAGAATGAGATCACCCCGTCGAGCGGGCTCCCAGGATGTGCGGCGGTCGCGGCCGACCATTTGTGGGTGGCGCTTTCCATCGCGCGCCTGGACGCCAGCGCCGCCAGATCGTCCTTCGACTCGAATTGCTTGTAAAAGGCGCCCTGGGTCAGCCCGGCACCCTTCATCAGATCCTTGAGGCCGATGCCGTCAAAGCCGCGCTCCCGAAAAAGCCGGCTTGCCACATTGATCACGGTCTCGCGGTTTTCCGCGGCCTGAGTGCGACTCACACGCATCGTCATCTCCTTTTTAGATTGCATTCGTAATCTATACCCTATATAGAGGGTGAACGCAATCTAAAAAAGGACAAATGAGATGATCCCCAAAACCCTGAGCGCCTCGCTGCTGGCAGCGCTGTTTCTTGCAACCCCGGCTCTTGCCGAGGAAGCCACCATCGGACGCCCGATCGAAGGCGGCAGCCTGCACCAGGGACACCTGGACATGGTGGCCTACTACGTTCCGCGCGGCGACCTGCTTGAGGTCACCGCCACTTTCGCACCGAAGGCCGGGGGTGATCCGCTGCGGGTTGTCATGGGCCTCGCCAACAGTGACGCTGTGTCGTTTTCCATACCGGGCTACCCGGGCTCGCTCTACGCGTTCTCAAGGTCCGGTAAGGAAGTGACGGTCTCGACCGAGACTGACACATCCCTGCGAGCCGACGCGACAATGCCCTGACCTGACGCGCAGGCCCGCGGCCGCGCGATGCTGGCCGGGGCTCTCGCGTCGGAACGGCGCGCCACCAATAAGTTCGGAGAGAGGTCACATGCTTTACAGCTATTTTGTCGAGAAATCGATCCGGCAGAGCTTCGACGACGTCAACAACCATCGCTGGGACGCGGCGGTGAAGGCCATCGCGCCGCATGTCCATCACCGGGTTGGTGGCGCCCACGCGCTTGGTGGGGAGCGCCACGACAAGCAAGCCCTGCGCCGCTGGTTCGAGCGCCTCGGCCGTGTTCTGCCCACTCTCCATCTCACGGTCAACCACGTCTGGGTGAAGGGTTGGCCGTGGCATACCACCGTGTTTGCCCAGTGGGATGGCACCGCAACCCTGCTCAACGGCGATACGTCCTACATCAACCGTGGTCTCCACGTGTTCACGCTGCGGTGGGGCACGGTTCATGCGCTCGAGGAGTTTTACGATTCACAGGCGGCGGCGCGCGGTCTCGCCGCTCAAGCCGCAGCCGGCCTCGAAGAGGCTGTCGCCGAACAGATAACAAGCTGAAGCGCGGTTCGAGGACGGCCGGGTTGCCCATGCGCCGACCGGCTCGGGTCCCGAGCCATCTCCGCTGCCGCGCTCCAACTTGTTGCAAGACGTTCAAATTTGAGCTTCCGCACTCATGCTTTGTCGAGAGTATCTCCCGTATTCACTTAAACGGTCTGCGCCGTAGTTTTTAGCCGTTCTGAATCGCCGTCGGCGACGATGACGACGAAATAGGAGAACGCAATGACTCGCAATCACGTTGAACGTCTTGGAGAGTTCCGGGAAATCCTGGTCGCAACCCGACGCGAAGGAGTCCGCAACGTGCACCATACCCGCGATGCAATGCGGGCAAGTGGCTTTCAGATAGGGGACAGCGATGGCTCCAGCTACGGAGCCGAGCTGAAGGCGCTCCAGGAAGAAATTGAGGCAGTCGATCGCGCCATCGAAGACGAGAAGCGGTTGGCCCAGGCCCTCGAGAGCGCAGCTCAATCCCGCCGGCCGAGCAAGCCGAGAATCGTGAAGGGAACATAGTTCCGCTCTCGGCCGAGACGTTCATTGCCTCGGTGCCAAGCGCCGGCTCACGGCACGAACGTTTCTGCAGGCGCCGCTTAATCAGCTACAATATTGGGACATAGCGGCCGCCAAACCGGCACTGTCCTGTTTCAATGCCCAAACTCCAGCGGCGGCGCCAACCGGTCGCGCCGCAGCCAGCGCGCCAGAAGCAGCGCGGCCACCACGGCCAGCCCCGTCGACAGGCCGATCCAGATGCCGACGCCATGCAGGCCGAAATGGAAGGCGAGCAGCACGCCGAGCGGCAGGCCGACGCCCCAATAGCCGATCGCGGCATAGATCATCGGCACCTTGGTGTCGTGCAGGCCGCGCAGCATGCCGGCGGCCACCGCCTGGGCGCCGTCGAAGACCTGGAACAGCGCCGCGAAGACGAGGAACGACACGGCAAGTTCGATCACCCTGGCATTGGCCGGATTGCCCAGATCGATGAAGGCGCTGATCAGCGGATGCGGCCACAGGATCATCACCAGCCCCATCAGCGCCATGAACGAGACACCGATGACGAAAGCGGTCCAGCCGGCGCGCGAAACGCCTTCCGGATTACCGGCGCCGTGCGCAAGGCCGACGCGCACCGTCACCGCCTGGTTGAGGCCGAGCGGCACCATGAAGGAGATCGAGGCGATCTGGATGGCGATCGCGTGCGCGGCCAGCGAATCCGCGTCGATCAGGCCCATCAGCAGGGCCGCCGCATTGAAGATCGTCACCTCGAAGGCGAGAATGCCGGCGATCGGCAGGCCGAGCCGCAGCAGACCCTTGAAGCGCGGCCAGTCGGACCGCCAGAAGCGCCCGAACAGACGGTAGCGGCGGAACTTCTTCTCCAGCATCACCACGGCAGCCATGCCGATGAACATCAGCGCTGAGGACAGCGAGGTGGCAAGGCCCGACCCGGCAATGCCCATTGCCGGCACGCCGAGATTGCCGAACATGAACACCCAGTTGAAGAAGACGTTGCAGGCGACGGCGACGAAGACGATGACCAGCGCCCAGCCCGGCCGTTCCAGCGCCGAGATGAACGAGCGCAGCACGATATAGCCGTAGAACGGCAGCACCGCCCATTCGAGCCAGCGCAGATAGATGCCGGCCTGACGGGCGAGCGCCGGGTCCTGGCCCATCGCCAGCAGAATGCCTTCGCCGTGCCAAAGCACGAGCCAGATCGGAATCGAGATCAGGATCGCCAGCCACAGGCCCTGGCGCACGGTGCGGCGCAGGTCGCGCACCGAATAGCGGCGGCGGCCGAGCTCGGTGGCGATCATCGGCGAGGTCGCCAGCATCAGGCCGAGGCCGAAGATCAGCGGCATGAAATAAAGGTTGGCGCCAAGCGCGCCGCTGGCCAGCGTATCCGGCCCCAGACGACCCATCATCATGACGTCGGTGGCCGTCATCGCGGTCTGGCCGAGATTGGTCAGCACCATCGGCCAGGCAAGCGCCAGCGTCGCCCTGATTTCCTGACGCCAAAGACTTTCCGGCGCGCGAGCGCCGGCTTCGATCGCAGACATTGTTCCGCTCTTTCCAGCTACGGCACGTCGGCCAGAGCCGGAAGCCGCATGTCAAACGGCAAAACCTTCGGTTTCGCGGCGTTTGCGTCAGCTTCTGGACGAAACGCGACATGAAGGCAAGAGAGGAGGGACAGGAACGGATTGAGCCAGCGACCGGCCCCGATGCTCTAGCGGATCGCGTCCAGCATCCGCCGCTGGCGGTGCATCTCGAGGAAAACCTTGTAGTCGCGCTCGAAACGCCCTGATGATTTCGGGTTCGACGGGCGCGTCCGGCCGCCTTGCTGCATGGCAAGACAGGCGGCGTTGAGGTCGGGAAACAGCCCGGCTGCGGTGGCGGCGATCATGCCGGTGCCGAGCAGCACCGCCTCGTCGGCCAGCGGCTCGATCACCGTGCAGCCGGTGGCGTCGGCATAGAGCTCCATCAGCAGCGGGTTCTTGGTGTGGCCGCCGGTGACGTGCAGCGTGTCGATCAGATAGCCATTTTCGTTCAGTGCCTCCAGCACGTGGCGCACGCCGAGCGCGATGCCGACGGCGGTGCGCCAGTAGAGCTTGCACAGGCTGTCGAAGGAGGAGTCCAGCGTCAGCCCGCTGACGACGCCGACCGCATGCGGATCGGCGAGCGGTGAGCGGTTGCCATGAAAGTCGGGCAGCACATGCAGCCTTGCGGCGAGGTTGTCGCCCTCGGTGGCGCGCAGCTCGGCGACACGCCCGGCGATCTTCGCATGCATGGCGGCATCCGGCTCGCCGCCGGCGCCGTGCCAGCGGATGATGTGGTCGAGCAGGGCGCCGGTCGCCGACTGGCCGCCTTCCGACAGCCACAGTCTCGGCAGCGCCGCGCCGTAGTATGGCCCCCAGACGCCGGCGAAAGGCTGCGGATCGGGCGACATCGCCATCACGCAGCTCGATGTGCCGGCGATCAGCGCCAAATGCCGGCCGATGTCCTGTTCGTCGCCGGCAAAGCCGCCGAGCACGCCAAGCGCGCCGGCATAGGCATCGATGACCCCGGCGCCGACCCGGCATTTCTCGCTCAGCCCAAGCTCGGCCGCCGCTTGCGCCGTCAATCGACCGATATCGGCGCCGACCGGGCTGGCTTTTTCCGGCAGGCTGCCGTGCTCGAAAAGATCGTCGAGGCCGACGAGTTCGAAGAAATCGCGCCGCCAGCCTGTCTCCTCATGCGCCAGATAGGTCCATTTGGCGGTCAGCGTGCATTGCGAGCGGGCCAGCGAGCCCGTCGCTTGCCAGGTCAGGAAATCGGTCAGGTCGAATAAATAGCCGGCTTCATTCCACGTCCGCGGCAAATTGCGCTTCAGCCACATCAGCTTCGGCGTCGCCATTTCCGGCGACATGACGCCGCCGATGTAATTCAGCACGGCGTGGCCGCTTGCCGTGCATTCGTCGGCCTCGGCGATGGCGCGGTGGTCGAGCCAGACGACGGTGTCCCAGCGCTTGTCGCCGGTGACCGAGACGCTGAGCTGGCCGCCTTGCCGGTCGCGCACCACCAGCGAACAGGTGGCATCGAAGGAGATGCCGACAATGTCCTCAGGCTCGACACCGGCTTTTTCGCGGGCAGCGCGCACGGCGGTGCAGACGGCCGACCAGATATCGCGCGAATCATGCTCGGCGTGATCGGGCTTCGGCTGGTTCATGGCGATCGGCCGCTCGGCGCGGCCGAGCAAGGTGCCTGTGGTGTCGAGAATGCCCGCGCGAGCGCTCCCGGTGCCGACATCGACCGCGCAAACGAACTGTTTCGTCAAGATGCTCTGTCTCTCGCTCCCAGGCCTGCAATCAGATCGGGCAATTGCAGCATGTCAGCGAATATAAAGTCCGGCTCACTCGACGCAAGCCGCGCTTTCAAGGTCGGGTTGCCGGCATGCGAGCCGCCGGTGAAGGCAAACACGCGCATCCCCGCCGCGCGCGCAGCAATGATGCCGGCCGGGCTGTCCTCGACGACGAGGCATTTGCGCGGATGAGCCCGCATGCTGGCGGCGGCATGCAGGAACAGATCCGGCGCCGGCTTTCCCTTGGCCACCATGGTGGCACTGAACAGGTGCGGCTCCATCAGCCCAAGCAATCCGGTGACGTCGAGCGCGTAGCGGATGCGGTCGAGCGTGCCCGAGGACGCGACACAGAACGGCAGCCCAAGCTTCGGCAGTATCTTCTTGACGCCGGCGATCGGCTTCAGCTCCTCGCGGAATTTGCGCATCAGTTCGACGCGCATCTCGGTCAGGTGCAGGTCTGTGATATCGAGCCCGAAGTCGCGGCCGAGGATCTCGCGCACGCTTTTCATGCTCCTGCCGAGGAAATGCTCGTAGGCGGCATCCTCACTGACGCTGCCGCCGGCGACTTTGACCATGCCGAGCAGCGCCGAGACGGAGAGCGCCTCGCTGTCGACCAGCACGCCATCGCAGTCGAAGATGACCAGTTCAGGCGTCATGGCCGAGAATGGCTCTCAGAGCTTGCCGGCGAGGTAGCGCGTCAGCGTCGCGCGCGCGCCATTCGCCCACAGCACGTTGAGCGCATGGGCGAAGGCCTCGACAAACGCCGTCGCGCGGCCGACATCGCCATAGATGTCCTCCATGGCAAGCCAGGCGGCGGGAGCATCCTTTGCCGCTTTTGCCGTTGCCTGCAGCCGGCCCCAGCTCGGATCGTTGGGCTCGATGACGGCGCCGCTATCCGTCGTGCCGAAGCAGTAGCGGCACCATAGCGCCGATTCCAGCGCCAGGCCCGCGACGCTCTTTCCGGCCTTCAGCCGGTCGGCGATGGTCGGGATGATGAATTTCGGCTGGCGGTTGGAGCCGTCGAGGCAGAGCCGGCGCACCGTGTCGCCGATCTTGGGATTGGAAAAGCGGCTCTCGATGAGCTGGTAATAATCTTCCAGGACCGTGTCCGGCACCGGCGGCACGGTCGGAATGATTTCCTCCCGTTCGAGCTTGGCCAGAAACCCGCTCACCAGCGGCTCCTGCATCGCCTCATGGACGAAATGGATGTCCATCAGGCCGGCCGGATAGGCAATCGTCGCGTGGCCGCCATTGAGGATGCGGATCTTCATCAATTCGTAGGGCGCAACGTCTTTGACGAACTGCACGCCGACCTTTTCCAGCGGCGGCCGGCCGCCGGTGAAATGGTCCTCCAGCACCCATTGCCGGAACGGCTCGCAGAACACCGGCCAGTTGTCCTCAAGGCCAAAGTCCTTGGCGAGGATGCCGCGTTCGCGGTCGGTGGTCGCCGGCGTGATGCGATCGACCATACCATTCGGGAAGGCGACATGCTCGCTGACCCAGTTCGCCAGATCCTCGTCGATCAAACGGGCCAGGCCGATGACGCCGTCCGAGGTGACATGGCCGTTGTGGGGAATGTTGTCGCACGACATGACCGTGAACGGCACGGTGCCTTCATCGCGCCGCCGCACCAGCCCGGCAAGGATGATGCCGAAC
>NZ_RZQI01000223.1:0-7564 GCF_003998335.1 Mesorhizobium sp. M7A.F.Ca.CA.002.05.1.1
GCGGACGGCAGCGTCGACCGCTTGAAATGGCAGACGCTGTATTTCTGCAGCAAGGTCGGCGGCAGCTGGAAGATATCAGGCTTCGTCGGCTACATGCCGCATCCGCTCGGTAGCTAGAACCACCGATCACCAGAGCGCAGGATGGGTCGGGCCGAACGTGCGGCCCGGCACCGCGGCCGCCATCAGCGCGCCGTTGAACAGCGATGGCGGATGCAAGGCGCCGCATTCCATCAAACGCATCGCCAGACATTGGCAATGCCTTTTGCGCCCATTCTTACGAATTTGTATGCCGCCGGACAGGCCGGTGTGAACTCGTTTGTTTACGATGCGCGGGGCGGATCGCAACCGCCCCGCCGCAACCATCGACCTCTGGACTTCAGCCATGCTCGCGCCCAACAGGCAACAACCCGCCGCACCGAGCCACAACAGGGTTCCCGACGTCACCCTCGACTTCTGGCTGGTCAAGCTGATGGCGGTCACCACGGGCGAGACCGCGGCGGATTATCTTGCCGACACGATCGGGCTTGGGCTGACCGTCACCTCGCTGATCATGACCGGCATCCTGATCGCGGCCCTTGTCCTGCAGTTTACGCGGAAATGCTATGTGCCGTGGGCTTATTGGCCGGCGGTGGTGCTGATCAGCATCGTCGGCACGCTGGTGACGGACAGCCTCGTCGACAGTTTCGGCGTGCGCCTGCAGACGGCAACCATCGCCTTCTCGGTCGCGCTCGCCGCGACATTCGCGGTCTGGTACGCCAGCGAAAGGACGCTGTCGATCCACACCATCTTCACCACCAGGCGCGAGATCTTCTACTGGCTGGCGATCCTCTTGACCTTCGCGCTCGGCACCGCCGCCGGCGACCTCGTCGCCGAAAGCTTCGACATGGGCTACCTCACGACGGGGCTGCTGTTCGGCGGTGCCATCGCGCTGATAGCGCTCGCCTACTGGCTGCTGCATCTCGACGGCATCCTGGCCTTCTGGCTCGCCTATATCCTGACACGGCCGCTTGGCGCCTCCTTCGGCGACCTGCTGTCGCGATCGGCCAGGCACGGCGGCCTGGGTCTCGGCACCATCTTCACCAGCCTGCTCTTCCTTGGCTGTATCTTTGCGCTTGTCCTGCACATGACCCTGAAGGAGGCAACCGACGAGGCCGATGAACTGTTGCTGGACCTGGACTGAAGCCTTGGCCTCGTCATCCGCGCGCGGAGCAAGGAGCGTAGCGACGCAGCGCGGACCCGACGATGACGAAGTTGGGAGAAGCCGCTCCGAATGCCTGCGCCTTCGTGACATCCTAGGAACAAGCCCGTGCCGGTGATAGCCTCTCCATCTCGGCAACGGACCGGACCTTTCATGCGACTGCTTCTCGTCGAGGACGACCACAGGACGGCCGACTATATCGTCAGGGGACTGACCGAGGCCGGCCATGTCTGCGACCTCCTTCGCAACGGACATGACGCGCTGTTCGCGGCGACCCGGGGCAATTACGACGTGATCGTCGCCGACCGGATGATCCCCGGCCTCGACGGCCTGTCGATGATCAAGGCGGTGCGCGCCGCGGGCGTACGGACGCCCACGATCTTTCTCACCTCCGTCGGCGGCATCGACGATCGCGTCGAGGGGCTGGAGGCCGGCGGCGACGACTATCTGGTCAAGCCCTTCGCCTTTTCCGAACTTCTCGCCCGCATCAACGCGCTTGGCCGGCGGCCGGCGGCGCAGGAGCAGAAAACCGTCCTGCGGGTCGCCGACCTCGAAATGGACCTGATCATGCGGCGGGTCACGAGGCGGGGCCAGCCGATCGACCTGCAGCCGCGGGAATTCAGCCTGCTGGAAGTGCTGATGCGCGGCGAAGGCCGCGTCATCACCCGCACCATGCTTCTGGAGCGCGTCTGGGATTTTCATTTCGATCCCAGGACCAGCGTCGTCGAGACCCATATCAGCCGGCTGCGGGCCAAGGTCGACAAGCCCTTCGAAACCCAGCTCATCCACACCGTCCGCAACACCGGCTACAGCCTGCACGCGCCGTCATGACCGGAACATGGTCCCGCCTGCTGCGCAGCACGCCGTTCCGGCTGGCTCTGACCTTCGCCTTCCTGTTCGTGCTGGCCTTCGTCCTGTCGGGCGCCATCGTCTACCAGATGATGAGCGCCGATCTTGCCGAGCGGCTCGACGACACCATCAAGGAGACCTACGCGGTCGTCGCCGCGACCTATGCCGAGAACGATCTCAAGGAGCTGGTTGAGACCGTCGGCAGCCACTCCCTGCGCAGCCTCAAAAAGGAGCAGCTGTTTTCGCTGACCGACGCGACGGGCAATCGCCTGGCCGGCAACTTCACCGCGGCAGGGCTTCCCGACGGTTTCTCGATGTTCGACACCGAAATGCCCGGCGTGCCGCCCGGCGCCGAGTACCGCGCCTATTCCGGCCCCGTCGGCGGCAACACCCTGACCGTCGCCTTCAGCCTTTCCGAGACGGAGGAGCTGGAGAGGATCGTGCTGATGAGCTTTGGCTGGGGAACCCTGATCATCACCGGGCTGGCGGTCGCCGGCGGCGCCCTGCTGGCCTCGCGGGTCCAGCGCCGTCTCGACGGCATTGCCGCCACCATGGTGGATGTCTCGCATGGACGGCTGGACACCCGCATTCCGCTGACCGGCAAGGGCGACGACATCGACATCGTCTCCAGCCAGGTCAATGCCGCGCTCGACCGCCTGTCGGCACTGGTCGAAGGCATGAAACAGGTCAGCGCCAACATCGCCCACGACCTGAAGACGCCGCTCAACCGGCTGCAGATGATCCTCGACACCGCGTCCGAAAAGAACCTGTCAGGTCAAAAGGTCGCCCGCGAACTGGCCGAGGCGCATGCCGAAAGCCTGCAGATCAACGAGACCTTCGATGCGCTGCTGCGCATCGCGCAGATCGAAGCCGGCGCCCGCCGGGCGCGGTTCACCGATGTCGATCTGGGCGAGGTGCTGCAGACCATCGCCGAGATCTATGCCGATGTTGCCGAGGACGACGGAAAGTCGCTGTCGTTGGCGCAACCACCGGAAACGACGGACCGGATCCATGGCGATCGCGAGCTGTTGACGCAGATGTTCGCCAATCTGGTCGAGAACGCGCTGCGCCATTGTCCATCGGGCACGACGATAAAGCTGTCGGTGGGGCGCCAGGACGAACGCGTCGTTGCCGGCGTCGCCGACAACGGTCCCGGCATTCCCGCCGACGAACATGAAAAAGTGTTTCAGCGGCTTTATCGGCTGGACCATAGCCGGTCGACATGGGGCAGCGGGCTGGGTCTCAGCCTTGTGCGAGCGATTGCCGATCTGCATGGCGCATCGATCACGCTTGAGGATTGTCGCCCTGGGCTTGAGGTGGCGGTGAGTTTTCTCCCCCCTTGAGGGGGAGATGTCGCCGCAGGCGACAGAGGGGGTCGCCTCGCGTGAAGCGCTAACGCCCATCTGTCGAAAGGAGGTCGCATCCGGTCGAACCGACCCCCTCTGGCCTGCCGGCCATCTCCCCCTCGAGGGGGGAGACCAGCAGCTTCACCGATCGATCCGCGTCGACAGGATGATCGACGACAGGGTCCGCTCGACCCCGTCCATGGCGCCGATCTGGTCGAGCAGCATGTCGAGGTCGCGGATCGATGGTGCGTCGACGATGACGATCATGTCGAAATTGCCGCTGACCGAATGCAGCGTCCGGACCGTCGTCAGGGCGCGCATGCCGCGCACCACCTTGTCGGCGAGCTTGGGCGTCACGGTGAGCAGTACATGCGCCCGCACCAGCCCCTGCTCATAGTCCGGCGCCAGTCGCACACCATAGCCTGATATGATGCCGCGCTGCTCCAGCCGTTCGATCCGGCTCTGCACCGTGGTCCGCGAGACGCCAAGCCGCCGCGCCAGCTCGGCGGTCGAGGCGCGCGCATTCTCGCGCAGCAGGGAAAGCAGGGCCTGTTCGGCGTCACTGAGCATTTCGACGATTCTTCCCGGCAGACTGTCCAATCAACGGTTTCGTTTCGAACCAAACCACGCTTCCATTCGACGGGCAAGCTGCGAATCTGGGCTCACAATCAGTGAGGGATCGGCCATGAAGAAAATTGTCGTTGTCGGCGCCGGAAAGATCGGCTCGACCATTGCCGAGATGCTCGCCGCCAAGGGGGATTATCAGGTCACGCTCGTCGACCGCTCGGCAGCACAGTTCGCTGCTGCCGAACTGCCGGCCACGGTTGCGACGCTTGAGCTCGACATCGAAGCATCCGGCACGCTTGAAGCCGCACTCGCCGGCAAATTCGCGGTGCTCAGCGCCGCTCCCTTCCATCTGACCACCCGCATCGCCGAAGCGGCGGCCTGTGCCGGCGTGCACTATCTCGACCTGACCGAGGATGTCGTCTCGACCCGCCGCGTCAAGGAACTGGCGGTTTCGGGCAGAAGCGCCTTCATTCCGCAATGCGGCCTGGCGCCGGGCTTCATCTCGATCGTCGCCAACGATCTCGCCAGCCGGTTCGATTCGCTGGAGAGCGTGCGCATGCGCGTCGGCGCCCTGCCGCAATATCCCTCCAATGCACTGAACTACAATCTGACCTGGAGCACCGACGGCGTCATCAACGAATATTGCGAGCCCTGCGAGGCGATCGTCGAAGGCGAGCTGGTCGAGGTGCCGCCACTGGAAGAGCGCGAGGAGTTCTCGCTCGACGGCGTCACCTACGAAGCGTTCAACACCTCCGGCGGCCTTGGCACGCTGGCCGAGACGCTGAAGGGCAGAGTGCGCACGCTGAACTACCGCACCATCCGCTATCCCGGCCACGCCGCGATCATGAAGGCGCTGCTCAACGATCTCGGCCTGCGCCACCGCCGTGACGTGCTGAAAGACATTTTCGAGAGCGCGCTGCCGGCGACGCTGCAGGACGTGGTCATCGTCTTCGTCACCGTCTCCGGCCGCAAGAACGGCCGCCTGCTGCAGGAGACCTACGCCAACAAGATCTACTCCAGGCGCATCGGCGATCAGGTGCGCAGCGCCATCCAGATCACCACGGCGTCCGGCATCTGCGCCGTGCTCGACATGCTCGCCGACGGCAGCCTGCCGGCCACGGGCTTCATCAAGCAGGAAGACATCGCGCTCGACGCGTTTCTGGCCAACCGCTTCGGCCGCGCCTATGCGCAGCATGAGATGGTGAGCCGGCTGGCGGGGTGATCAGCGTCTCTCTCTTGTGAGAGGCTGCCCCCCTCTGCCCTGCCGGGCATCTCCCCCTCTAGGGGGGAGATAGGCTGTCATCTTAGATTTCGCCAATTTTCAAAGTCTTGGAAGAGGCGGGTTGCCCGAAACTGCTGATCTCCCCCCTTGAGGGGGAGATGTCCGGCAGGACAGAGGGGGGCGAGTGTCCCGCCAGCATCACCGCCTTTGCACTGTCACGAATCAAACATGCAGCGCGTGCCCCAGCGCCTTGAGCGCCGCTTCCTGGAATCCCTCGCCTTGCGTCGGATGGGCATGGATGGTGCCGGCAATGTCCTCCAGCCTGGCGCCCATCTCCAGCGCCAGGCCAAAAGCCGCCGCCAGTTCCGACACGCCCTGCCCGACCGCCTGGATGCCGAGCACCAGATGGTTGTCCGCCCGCGCCACCACGCGGACGAAGCCGTCTTCGCCCAGCTTCGTCATCGCCCGGCCGTTGGCGGCGAACGGGAACATGCCGATCTTGATCTCGCCGCCCAGAGCCCTGGCCTCTTCCGGCGAAAGACCAGCGGTGACGAGTTCCGGATCGGTGAAGCAAACGGCGGGAATGGCGCGCTTGTCCCAGTTGCGCTTGTGGCCGGCGACGATCTCGGCGACCATCTCGCCCTGGGCCATCGCCCGGTGCGCCAGCATCGGCTCGCCGGTGACGTCGCCGATGGCGAAGATGCCGCGCATCGAGGTGCGGCACTGGTCGTCGATGCGGATGAATTTGCCTGCCCTGTCGAGGTCGATCTGCTCGAGCCCCCAGCCTTCGGTCACCGGCTTGCGGCCGACCGTGACCAGGATTTTTTCGGCGGCGACCTTGGCGCTCTTGCCATCCGCCGTCTCGACCAGCAGCGCATCGCCTTTGGTCGATAGCCCCTTGGCCTTGGCACCCAGCATCACCTCGACGCCGAGTGCGTTGAGCCGCTTGACCACGGGCCGCGTGAGTTCGGCGTCATACTGCGCCAGCACGCGCGGCAAGGCCTCGACCACGGTCACTTTGGCGCCCATTTTTGCAAACGCCATGCCGAGTTCCAGCCCGATATAGCCGCCACCGACGACCGCGAGTTTTCTCGGCACGTCGCTCAGTGCCAGTGCCTCGGTTGACGAAATCACCGGACCGCCAAAGGGCAGGAACGGCAGCTCGACTGGCGCCGAGCCGGTGGCAATGACGATCGTCTCGGCGCGGATGACTTGGCTTCCCGTCTCGGTCTCGACCGCAACCGTCTTGCCGTCGCGAAAGCTCGCCCAGCCATGCACGGTCTTGACTCCTGCCTTCTTGAGCAGGCCGGCGACGCCGCTGTTGAGCCGGCTCACGATGCCGTCCTTCCAGGCGATCGTCTTCGCCAGGTCGAGCGTCGGTGCGGTGAGCGAGATGCCGAGCGGGCTCTTGCCGCCTTCCATGTGCGACACCTTCTCGAACTCCTCCGCCGCATGGATCAGCGCCTTGGACGGGATGCAGCCGACATTGAGACAAGTGCCGCCCGGCTTGCCGGCTTCCACGATCACCGTATCGACGCCGAGCTGTCCGGCACGGATAGCGCAGACGTAACCACCGGGACCGGCGCCGATGACCAGCAGCTTGCAGGAGATTTCTTTCATGTTGGCTGCTTCCTTTCGGCCGCCGGGCGCCCTGTCCTTCTCCCCTTGTGGGAGAAGGTGGATCGGCGCGTTAGCGCCGAGACGGATGAGGGGTGTTCCAGCGGAGTGAGGCGTTGGCGTTCCCTGGAACACCCCTCATCCGTCGCCTTCGGCGACACCTTCTCCCACAAGGGGAGAAGGGGGAGCCCACATTCCAACGCCGGTAACTTCCGAAGGTCCGTCTCAAGCTTCGACATCGGCCTCATCACCTCAATCCACAAAGATCAGCGCCGGCGTTTCCAGCAGCGTCTTGATCCGCTGGATGAACACCGCCGCATCCCACCCATCGATCACCCGATGGTCGAAGCTTGACGATAAATTCATCATCTTGCGCGGGATGAACTGGGTGCCGTCCCACACCGGCCGCACCATCATCTTGTTGACGCCGATGATCGCCACTTCCGGATGGTTGATGACCGGCGTCGTCGCCACGCCGCCCATGGCGCCGAGCGAGGTGATGGTGATGGTCGAGCCGGACAGCTCGTCGCGTGTCGCCGTGCCGGACTTGGCCGCCTCGGCCAGCCTGATGATTTCTGCGCCGCACTCCCAGATGTCGCGCGCCTCGGCATGTTTGACCACAGGCACTACCAGCCCCGACGGCGTCTGCGCGGCGATGCCGATATGGATGCCGCCATGCTGGTGGATGATGCCGGCCTCGTCGTCGAACAGCGAATTGAGGTTGGGCTGGTCCGCGATCGCCTTGACCATGGCCCGCATCAGGAA
>NZ_RZQI01000224.1:0-7539 GCF_003998335.1 Mesorhizobium sp. M7A.F.Ca.CA.002.05.1.1
CCGCTGGTGCGCTGGAAGCCGGATTTCACCTTCGAGCCGGTGCTGCTGCAGAGCTGGGAGATCAATGCGGACGCGACGGAATATGTGCTCAAGGTGCGCCCGGGGGTGAAATGGTCGAACGGCGACGATTTCACCGCCACGGATGTTGCCTTCAACATCACGCGCTGGTGCGAGAAGGATGCCGCCGGCAACTCGATGGCCGGGCGCATGACCGCGCTGATCGATCCCGACACCAAGGTGGCGCGCACTGGTGCCATCGAGGTTCGCGACGGCCACACCGTGGTCCTGAAACTGTCTCAGCCCGACATCACCATCATCCCAGCGATGACCGACTATCCGGCATTGATCGTCCACCACACATTCAATCCGAAGGCGGCGCCACTGTCGGCCAACCCCGTTTGCACGGGCCCGTTCGAACTTAAAAGACTCGATGTCGGCGTTGCTGCCTCGGTGCGCAAGCGGCCGGACGGGTCGTGGTGGGGCGGCGAGGTGTTCCTCGACGGCATCGACTGGACCGACTACGGCACCGACTCGGCCGCCACCGTCTCCGCATTCGAATCCGGTGAGATCGACCTGAATGGGCAGACGCAGTCCTATGACGTCGCCATGCTCGACAGGCTGGGCCTGAAGAAAAGCGAGATCGTCACTGCCGCCACCCTGGTCTCGCGCTGCAACGTCAACGCCAAACCCTATGACGACAAGCGCGTGCGCAACGCCATACAGCTTGCGGTCGACAACGAAGCGGTGCTGCAACTGGGCGCCGACGGCATGGGTATCGTCGCGCAGAACGATCATGTCGGACCGATGCATCCCGAACACGCCGACTTGCCGCCGATCAAACGTGATCCGGTCCGGGCCAGGGCATTGCTCGAGGAAGCCGGCCAGCTCGATTTCGAATTTGATCTGATCTCGGTCGAAGCCGATTACCGCAAGGAAAGCTCCGATGCCGTCGCCCAGCAGATGCGCGACGCGGGCTTCAAGGTGAAACGCACTGTCATCCCGGAATCGGCATTCTGGAACGACTGGACGAAGTATCCCTTCGCGACCACCAATTGGAACGCCCGACCGCTCGGCATCCAGACCTATGCGCTTGCCTACCAGACCGGTTCGGCATGGAACGAGACAGGGTTCGCCGATCCCGACTTCGATGCCAAGGTCCACAAGGCCAACGCCATCGCCGATCCGGAGCAGCGCCGTGCGGTGATGAAGGAACTGCAGGTCATGCTGCAGGATTCCGGCATCATCGTTCAGCCCTACTGGCGAAAGCTGTTCTGCCATATGAAACCTGCCTTGATGGGCTACCAGATGCATCAGGCCTATGAGCAGGACTTCACCCGGGCCTGGCTCGCGGCCTGATCGCGGGCAACCCTTCCGACAGGCGGCGCATTTTCCGGCGCCGCCCTTCGCCTGCTCACCGGGAAAATTGCGCCGAAGCGTCGGCATCAAGGGCGCTCGAGGAGCAGTGCAGGCTTCGCATCGGGCATGATGCACAGGTGCGGCCACACGCGCCATGCCTTGGCAGGTCGGCCGGAATCCCGGGCCGCTGCACCGGACCGGCTGGCACATCAAGCGTGTTAAACATTCTGGTTTCCGCCTCTGTCATCATCAAGCTCCGGTTCATGGCTGGAGCTTACTTTTGACTGATGGAAGTGAAACCCGCTTTCCCGGGCAACGACCTTCCCGAAAACCGGGAGAATTCGCGCTCTTGGTACCGACAGGAACCGAAGCGGCAAGATCGAGCCGCATGAGCGGTCTGCCGCCGCCTGATGTTTATGCCGGATCTCAACAGGTCTCTGCCGCTCAATTGAACTGAATTCGCCTGCTTATTGCGCGGAACTCCAGCCTGTCTCGGGCGTTGGACGCCAATATCTGCAAGATATTTTCCGGTCGACGACAGGCAGTATTATGAAGCTGGCGAAACGCCCCGAGCCACACACGGTCTTCGGACATGAAGCAATTTTGCGGTTGAGATCGCGGAACATGCGGCGTTATTTCCATCCTACCTGGAGACCTTAAATTGCCAGTTCGAATATGCTGCGTCTTTGGCAGCTGGCAATTGCTCAGCCTGGTTGCCTCTCTTCGCCAGTCAACAATGGATGGAAGCTCCCCGGCGGATGAGGAGCATGAGGATTACCTTCTGCTCTATGAAACGGCCGGCGTTTCCGAGCATTTCAAGACCGGTCTTGCTGAACTTGCGTCTACAGTATGGACCTGGAAACGGATCATATGGGCATACGACCTTCTGACGTCCGAGCGTAAATATGGGCAACTGCAAATTTTCCGGATCCATCGTCTGATCCGAGACACAATTGGCATCGACGCGAGTTCCGCGGTTGAAATCTGGGCCTGCTTCGTTAACCGGCCATCGGAAAAAATACTGCTGGACTCATACCCAGAAGCCAAGATCGTTTTGTATGAGGATGGCTTGACGTCATACCTTCCATTCGAAATTTCAACCATGTCATGGCCGCCAGGCACCAGGTTTAGACGGCGCATCACCGGAGCCTTGATTGCAGGACTCTCTACAATTTCACCGGCGTTCCGACTGAGGAAAGCGGCCGACAAGATAGAAAGACACCATCTGAGACGGGTGACAAAGTTTTATTCTTTGCTCCACGAAATCCCCATTCACGATGCTCTGGAGAACGTACCAAGATTTCAGGTCGGCGCTTCGCTGATGCGCGACGTAATAGATGAAGCCTGCAGGGATGCGCTTTCCGGCGGCAATGAACATTGCCGTGCGTCAGCCAACCCACGGATCCTGCTGCTCGGCCAGGCATTGTCGCGAAACGGCATAATGTCGTACGCGCACGAGGCGGCGATCTATAGACGCATTGCGGAGCAGATCGTTGAGAGAGGATACGACGTCGTCTGGAAGGAACATCCCAGAATAAGCACGCCCTTCTTCCCCGAATTGCTGGATACCATCGGCAATGTGACGGCCGACGCCAGCACCAGGATCATGGAGGCGAACCTTCCGCACATATATCCGATAGAGCTTGTCGTATCCCGGATGAACATTGTTGGGTGCGTCTCCGGCACGTCAGCTGCCCTTCTCTACCTGAAGTGGCTTTACGGCATCAAAACATACACATTTGCGGAAACCTTGATCCCCCTGATGACTGGCGCGGATATTCTGATGAGCGAAATGGTGAAAGCCCATGCGGAGCCCTTTTCAGGGCTCCAATCTTTGAACGCAACCAAGGATCCGTTGAAAGGCGGCAGCCCCGAACAGGTTGAACACGATCCTTTGAATCCAACTCAGGCAAACTCGATCTGAGACACCATCGATGTCAAAGCCGCTTTCAGTCCTTCAACGTGCCACCAGGGCCGACGTTCGATCAGAGCCGTTTCCACACATCATCCTGCGCGACGCCCTTCCCCTCGATCTCTACCAGGAGTTGGCCGACACGTTTCCCGCTCCGGAAGCGCTCGAAATTGATACGCGCCGCAACAACACCAGATGGGACTATGAGGCCCACCGCGTTCGGTCGAACGAAGCTGTGCCGCAAATATGGCGCGATTTTATCGCCTACCACGTATCTCAAGCATTTTTCGACGAACTCGCCGACCTGTTCTACGACGATATTCACAAGCTTTACCCTGATTATTATCCCAATTATGAACGCCTCAAGAGTATGAAAGCGGGCATCAGGTTTAGTGACACCTATGCAACGCGCGACATACTGATGGATGCGATGCTCAGCGGGAACACGCCGGTAACCAATGCCGGATCGGTGCGGACAAGCCACATCGACAATGGCGACAAGCTATTTTCTGGCCTGTTTTATATGAGGCCGGAAGATTATGATGCCGTTGGCGGGGACCTGACAATTAGTCGTTTCAAGTCCAAATACGCCACGCTGAAAGCCAAAGCGACACTCTTCAATGATGCCTATGTCGACGACACCCATTTGGAATGCGTCGAAACAGTTAAATACGACAAGAACATTCTTGTATTGTTCATCAATTCGATTGAATCGGTCCACGGCGTCACAGTCCGCCAACCCACCAACAAATCCCGGCTTTTCGTCAACCTGGTTGGAGAAGTCGAAAAGCCATTCTACATCAAAGGAAAAAAGATACGGCCGCGCTATGTCCCGGCGCATCAAGACCAGGATGAGGCGGAACAGACCTGGCTGAAAAGGCTCAAGCAAAAATTGCGGCTTTGAAAGACAACGTCGTCGATCTGAGTTTCAGCCTGAACCGCCAATACCGAGCCGGTTTCGACCTTCGCGGCGGGCAGGCACAGATTGGAGCAGAATGAGACTTCATCCAGCCGCCGAACGGATTGCTTTTTTCAGCACGCTTGTCGCTGTTCTTGTCCTTGCACTGGTGCCTATACCCGGACTCGAGGAGTACGGGATCGATATCGGTTTCCATTACGACAAGCTGAATCACGCCAGCGCCTTTGCCGTCATGACTTTCCTTGGAGGGCTCGGCTGGCCTGATCGCAAGATCAGGCTGATCGTCTTCCTTGCAGTTGTTGGAGCGGCGATCGAGGTCCTCCAGGGCACGGCGCTGATACGACGTGATCTGGACGTGTCCGACTGGGTTGCCGATTGCGTCGGCATCGCGTGTGGCCTCGTGGCCGTGATCTGTGTGAACTGGATCTTGCGGCGCAGAGGTTGAGCCTGTTCTCAAGCCCTTTGTGCACGGGGCCGATAGCCAGAGGAGTTCGCCCCCGGCTCCATTGACTCGGCGAAATCGGATTGCAACGGTCCGATCCGAGAGTGGGCGGTTTTTTCTACCTTGGCCGGACAGATGAAGCTTCGGGCGCGGCACCCAGGAAGCGCGCCATCAGTATTGAGGGACGATGACGATCAAGATCAGGCTTCCGGGTGGCGTGTTGAAGGTCAAGCAACGTCATGAGTTGCGGCGACGGGAGCACAAGGGCGAAGTCCCGGTCTGGCAGTTTGGCAAATATTTCGTCATCTGGTGGCCCAGTACAATTCCCGATCGACCCTCCAAGAGCTCGAATACTGACGATGAGCTTGAAATGAACATTCCATCGACTGGAGAAAGCACGTAAGCTCTATGCATCATGGCTTTGCGAATCAGATTGCCGGGGGGCACACTGAAGGTGAAGACCTACCGCGAACTGCGTGATCGCGAGCGGGATCGCAGGGTGCCTGTGCTGAAACTGGGATCGCTCTATTTCGTCTGGTCCTCGGCCAAGCATCATTCGCACAGGCACAGTCCGCGGCCCTGACATTTTTTGCCGGGCGAAAACCGCTTGCACACTTTTCCTGAATTGCTCCGGAGCGGCCCCTTCGCAGGCAGCGCAATCTGGATCAGCTTGCCTCGCGCATCGCCTCGGCCGCCTGCAGGTCCACCGACACCAGTTGGCTGACGCCCTGCTCGGCCATGGTCACGCCGAACAGCCGGTTCATGCGCGCCATGGTGATGGGATTGTGGGTGATGATGACGAAACGCGTCTCGGTGGTGGCCGCCATCTCGTCCATGAGATTGCAGAAGCGTTCGACATTGTGGTCGTCGAGCGGCGCGTCGACTTCGTCGAGCACGCAGATCGGCGCCGGGTTGGTCAGGAACACCGCGAAGATCAGCGACATCGCCGTCAACGCCTGCTCGCCGCCGGACAGCAGCGTCATGGTCTGCGGCTTCTTGCCGGGCGGGCGGGCAAGAATTTCGAGGCCAGCCTCGAGCGGATCGTCGGATTCGATCAACTGCAATTCCGCCGTGCCGCCGCCGAACAGATGCGAGAACAGCCGCTGGAAATGGCCGTTGACGACCTCGAAGGCGGCCAGCAACCGCTCGCGACCTTCGCGGTTGAGGCTCTGGATCGCCTGCCTGAGCTTGCGGATCGCCTCGATGATGTCCTCGCGCTCGGAGACGATCGCCTCCAGCCGGTCGGATAGCTCCTTCTGCTCCTCCTCGGCGCGCAGGTTGACGGCGCCGAGCCGTTCGCGCTCGATCTTCAGCCTGTCGAGTTGACGCTCGATCTCGGCCATCTCAGGCATCGGGCTGTCGGCCTCCAGACCGGTGTGGCGGATGACCAGATGCGGCGGCGTGTTCAGCGTTTCCTGTATGCGCGCCTCGACCTCCAGCCGGCGCTCGTCGGCCGCCGTCAGCCGCTCTTCGGCGCGAACGCGGGTCTCGCGCGCCTCGGCCAGGAACTGGATGGCGCCGGTGGCGGCCTTGTCCCGTTCGGATTGCCGGTTCTCCGCTTCCTGCAGACGGTCGGCCGCCGCCTTGCGCAAGCTCTCGGCCTCGGTGAGCTGCGACAGCAAGGCACGCCGCTTGGCGTTGATTTCATCGGGAGCATCGGCCAGCCGCTCGCGTTCGGCCTCGGCCTCGGCCTTGCGTTCGCCGAGCGATGCGATCTGCGTCGAGGCGTTTTCGGCCCGCTCCAGCCAATTGCTGCGCTCGGCGCCAATGGCATCGAGCCGGCGCGCGCGCGCCTCGGCTTCGCGCCGAAGCCCCTCATGCACCGCGCGCGCATCGGCAAGCGCGGCGCGGTCGCGGGCGACATTGGCCGAGGACTGTTCGAGCTGCAATTGCAGATCGCCAAGATCGGGCGCGTCCTGCAGCAGCATTTCCGCCTCGGCGAAGGCGGCCGAAATCTCCTCATGGCTGTCGACGATGCGGGCGCGCGCTTCATCGAGTGCGGCGCGCCGGCTCTGCAATTCGCCGCCGGCCCTCTCGGCCTCGGCCAACGCATTGCGGGCAGCGTCCAGCCGATGCTGAGCGTCACGACCGGCCTGGCGCGTGTTGCGCTCGGCCTCGCTTGCCAGGCGGAGCGCCTGTTCAGCCTCTCCCAGCGCATCCTCGGCCTGGCGCAGGACGAGCGTCGCTTGTATCGCCTCGGCATCGAGCTCAGCCAGCCGGTTCTTCTGCGCCAGCCGTTGTGCTGCGGCGGTCGGCGCATCGGCGCTTGCGGTAAAGCCATCCCAGCGCCAGAGCGCGCCTTCACGGCTGACCAGCCGCTGGCCGGGAGCAAGCAGCGACTGCAACCGGCGGCCGTCGCCGGCGGCATCGACGATACCGATCTGCGCCAGGCGGCGGGCGAGCTGTGCCGGCGCGTGGACCACGCTGGCCAAGCTTTTAACGCCTTCCGGCAGAGCCGCGTCGCCGGGCTGGATCGCGCTTTCGCCCCAATGCACCGGCGCGCTGCGGTCAAGCGGCACGTCGAGGTCTTCGCCAAGGGCCGCACCCAGCGCCGTTTCGAAACCGCGATCGACGCTGATCTGCTCCAGCACGGCCGGGAAGAGATCGCCGCTGGCTGCATTCAGGATTTTGGCCAGCGTGCGCGCTTCGGTTTCGATCCGCGCCAGCTCGGCCCTGGCATCCTGAAGCGGTGGCCGGGCAGAACTTTCCGTGGCGCGGGCATCGATGACAGACTGCTCGGCCTCAGACACGGCAGCCTCGGCCTCCTCCAGCAGCGCCATGGCCTGTTCGACCAGCACCCGCTTCTCGGCCGGATCGGGCAGGCCAGCGACCTTGGAGAGTATCTCAGACAATTCCCGGTCGACATCGGCAAGCTGGCGCGCGAAGCGGTCGCGGCGTTCGGCGGTGTCG
>NZ_RZQI01000225.1:0-7537 GCF_003998335.1 Mesorhizobium sp. M7A.F.Ca.CA.002.05.1.1
GTCCACACCCGTCGAGGCAGCAGGCTGCGGAGGCGGAGGCTTTCACGACGCTGATCTGGTTGAGTACGCCGCCGGATTGGATGACCCGCAACGGCGGCGACCTCGACGCGCTGCCGCGGGAATTGCTTGCGCCCATGCGCGACCACGCCATCGACCTTGTTCATTTCAACGCACCAACGCAGGCGGCGGGATTCGATGCGCCGTGCCCAGCCGTGGTGGTCTCGCATTCCTGCGTGACGACATGGTTCCACGCCGTCAGGAAACAGGCAGTGGATGGCGCATGGGCCTGGCAGAAGGAGCGCAACAGGCGCGGCTTGGATCGGGCCGACGCTGTTATCGTGCCGAGCCGCAGCCATGCCGACATGCTTGAGACCTGCTATGGCCCGATCGCGCGTCTCAGTGTGGTCGGAAATAGTGCCAGTCCGGTGCCGAAGACCGAAAAGCGCCAACCGCTCGTCTTCGCCGCTGCCCGCTGGTGGGACGAGGGCAAGAATGCGGCGGTGATCGACCAGGCCGCGTCGCTGACGCAATGGCCCGTTTTTGCCGCCGGTTCGATGCACGGTCCCAACGGCGGGCGTACCAGCTTCAGCTATGCTGTTCCTCTGGGAGCACTGCCGTCTCACGAGGTGCGCTCCTTGATGGCGCGCGCCGGCATTTTCGTGTCGCCATCAATCTATGAGCCATTCGGTCTGGCCGCGCTGGAAGCTGCCATGTCGGCGACGCCCTTGGTGCTTTCCGACATCGCAACCTATCGCGAACTATGGGACGGGGCCGCGATGTTCTTTCACGCGCGCAATCCCCACGACCTCGCTGCCTGCCTCAATCGTCTCTCCAGCGATGTCGAACTCAGGCGGGAGCTCGGCCAGGCAGCCCTGCGACGAAGCCGCCGGTTTACACTGGCCAGGCAAGCGGCGGCCATGCGAGGCATCTACGACAAGGCGGCCCTGGCCATGGCGGGGCGCTGACCATGCGCTTTCTGTTCTACACCCACTCGGTCGTTTCCGACTGGAACCACGGCAATGCCCATTTCCTGCGCGGTATCATGCGGGAACTGGTCGCGCGCCGGCACCAGGCGGTCGCGCTGGAGCCGTCCGACGGCTGGAGCCGTTCGAACCTGCTGGCTGAGAAGGGATCCTTCGCCATCGAACGCTTCCGCAAGGATTTCCCAGAACTGATGCCGGTGACCTACGATGTCGGGTTCGATCACGAGGCCTGGATCGCTGAGGCCGACGTTGTGATCGTTCATGAGTGGACGGATCCGAAGCTTGTCGCACGTATCGGCCGTGCCCGGGCCGCTGGCGGCAACTTCATCCTTCTGTTTCATGACACCCACCACCGGGCGGTATCGGCGACCGAGGCAATCTCGGCGCTGCGGTTGGAGCACTATGACGGCGTTCTCGCCTTTGGCGAGGCCTTGCGCGAGAGCTATTTGCGCGCCGGCTGGGGCAAGCGCGTCTTCACCTGGCATGAAGCTGCGGACGATCGCCTGTTCAAGCCGCACCCGGAGATCCACCCCACGTCCGATCTGGTCTGGATTGGAAACTGGGGCGACGATGAACGAACCGCCGAACTCAAGGAGTTTCTAATCGAGCCGGTACACGATCTCGGTCTCGAGGCCACCGTGCACGGCGTACGCTACCCCAAGCCCGCACTTGCGGATCTGGCCACCGCCGGACTGCGCTATGACGGATGGATCGCCAATGCCGACGTGCCGAAGGCGTTCGCCGCGCATCGTGTCACCGTCCACATCCCGCGGCGCCCCTATCGTGAGGGTTTGCCTGGAATTCCGACGATCCGCATGTTCGAGGCACTCGCCTGCGGCATTCCGCTGATTTCAGCACCATGGTCCGATGTCGAGCAGCTGTTCAGGCCCGGCGTCGACTTCCTGTTCGCCCACAATGGCTCGCAAATGCGGCAACACCTGCGGGCGGTGTTGGCCGATGCGGATTTCGCGGCTTCCCTGGTGACTTCGGGTCTCGAGACCATCCGCTCGCGGCACACCTGCCAGCACCGCGTCGACGAGTTGTTCGGCGTGCTCACGGAATGCACAACCGAACATACCATCAACAAGACCACCGCAAAGGAAGCCGCCGCATGAAGATGGCATTCTATGGATCGAGCCTTTTGTCGTCCTACTGGAACGGTGCCGCGACCTACTATCGCGGCTTGCTGAAGGCGCTTGCCCAATTGGGCTACGAAATCACCTTCTATGAGCCCGACGTCTACGACCGGCAGAAGAACCGCGACATCGAGGCCCCTGACTGGTGCACAGTGGTCGTTTATGAAGCGACCCAGCACGCGTTGATGCAGGTCGCGGCACGCGCCGCCAGCGCCGACATCGTCGTCAAGGCGAGTGGCGTCGGTTTCGAGGACGAGGCGCTGCTGCGCGCCGTTCTCGACCATGCCCGCAGCGACGCGCTGGTGGTATTCTGGGACGTGGACGCTCCGGCAACCCTTGCCCAGCTGCGCGACGAACCGGACCATCCGCTCCATGGCGCCCTGCAAGAAATCGACCTTGTGCTGACCTATGGCGGCGGCGACCCCGTCGTCTGGGCCTACCGTGCCATGGGGGCGAACGAATGCGTGCCGATTTACAATGCGCTCGATCCCCAAACGCATCACCCGGTCGCCAGCAATGCGCGTTTCGCTTGCGATCTGGCGTTCCTCGGCAACCGGCTGCCGGATCGTGAGGCGCGTGTCGAAGCATTCTTCCTCGATCCCGCAAGCCAGCTGCCGAAACAGCGCTTTCTGCTCGGCGGATCGGGCTGGGGGGACAAGCCGCTTCCCGCCAATGTCGGCTGGCTCGGTCACGTTGGCACCCGCGATCATAATGCCTTCAACGTCACTCCCAAGGCCGTGCTGAACATCAGTCGCGACAGCATGGCCGTAAACGGTTTTTCACCGGCCACGCGTGTCTTCGAGGCGGCCGGCGCCGGTGCCTGCCTCATCACCGACGCATGGCTGGGCGTGGAACTGTTCCTGAAACCAGACGAGGAGATCCTGGTGGCACGGGACGGCGGCGATGTCGCCGAGATCATGCGCTCGCTGACCTCCAGTCGGGCGAAGGCAATCGGCCAGGCCGCACTTTGCCGCGTGCTGGCCGACCATACCTACGCGCTGCGGGCGGACGTGGCCGATGCCGTCTTCAAACGTCATTTCGAGCAGGGGACCGTGGAGGCAGCGGAATGACCAAGCAATTGGACATCGTCTTTCTCGGCCTGTCGCTGTCCTCGTCCTGGGGAAACGGCCACGCCACGACGTTTCGAGGCCTGCTGAAAGGTCTGCACGAACTCGGCCACCGCGTGACCTTTCTGGAGCGAGACGTGCCGTGGTACGCCAACCACCGCGATCTGCGAGATCCGGATTTCTGCGCCTTGCGCTACTACGAAACCACTGCGGAGTTGCAAAGCGACTACGCCCGGTGCCTGGAGCAGGCCGACATTGTCGTCATGGGCTCCTTCGTGCCGGAAGGGCGCGTGGTCATCGACATCGTCGCTTCATTTTGCAAAGGGCGCTTCTGCTTCTACGACATCGACACGCCGGTAACCGTGGCGCAGCTTTCAGCCGATGATTGCGATTACCTGAGCTGGCGGCAGATTCCGTATTTTGATGTCTACTTCTCGTTCACCGGCGGGCCGATGCTTGGCCGTCTGGTGGAGGAGTTCGGCGCGCGCCGCGCCGAACCGCTCTACTGCTCGGTCGACCCGGAACGGCACCACCGGACCGGCGATCCGATCCGCTGGGATCTCGGCTATCTCGGCACCTACAGTGCCGACCGGCAGGCAACGCTGAACGCGCTGCTGCTCGAACCAGCACGGCGTATGCCGGACCGCCGTTTCGTCGTAGCCGGCTCGCAATACCCATCCGACATCACCTGGCCGGACAATGTCGAACGCATCGAACATTTGCCGCCGGCCGATCATGCCGCGTTCTACAGCCGTCAGCGTTACACGCTGAACGTCACACGCAGTTCCATGATCGCTGCCGGATGGTCACCCAGTGTGCGCCTGTTCGAAGCGGCTGCTTGCGGCACGCCCATCATCAGCGATCGCTGGCCAGGGCTCGACAGCTTCTTTCCCGCATCGGCGATTCACAACGCCGGGGAAACGGACGATGTCATCGAAATCCTCTTCGGCGAGTCCGAGCGCACACGCCTCGCCATGGCCCGCCGGGCCCGCGAACGCGTCCTCGCATCCCACACCGGTGCGGCCAGAGCGCGCGAATTCGTGACGGCGTTGACACAGCCAAGGGCGGCGGCCCTCGATTTCGACATCGGAAGCGCAGCATGACCGGCATACAGGAGAAAACGACGATGCGACAAAAAAGAAACGCGCAAAGGGCAAAGGCAGTGCTTGTCGCCGGCGGTGCGGGATTCCTCGGT
This sequence comes from Mesorhizobium sp. M7A.F.Ca.CA.002.05.1.1, assembly GCF_003998335.1. Lineage (NCBI taxonomy): Bacteria > Pseudomonadati > Pseudomonadota > Alphaproteobacteria > Hyphomicrobiales > Phyllobacteriaceae > Mesorhizobium > Mesorhizobium sp. M7A.F.Ca.CA.002.05.1.1. The sequence goes on from NZ_RZQI01000225.1 coordinate 4,382, forward strand.
TCGCATCTTTGCGAAGCATTGCTCCGCGATGGCTGGCGCGTGATCTGCGCCGACAATTTCCTGACAGGGCGCATGGAAAACATCATCTCGATCATGGATCAGCCGGGTTTCCGATTGATCGAGCAGGACATCTGCCGGCCATTGGATCTCGGCGAGCCCGTGGATCGCATCTACAACCTGGCATGCGCTGCCTCGCCGCCGCGTTACCAGGCCGACCCGATACACACCACGCGAACCTGCGTGATCGGCACGCTCAACCTGCTCGAACTCGCTGTCCGATATGACGCGCGGCTGCTACAGGCCTCGACGAGCGAAGTGTATGGCGATCCGGAGCAACATCCCCAGAGGGAGGACTATGTTGGCCATGTGAACTGCACAGGCCCGCGCGCCTGCTACGACGAGGGCAAGCGCACTGCCGAAACGCTTTGCTTCGACTATCTTAGAGCCGGCAAAGCCGACGTGCGCGTCGCGCGCATCTTCAACACCTACGGTCCGAGAATGGATCCGGCGGATGGCCGCATCGTCTCAAACCTGATCATGCAGGCGTTAGAAAAACGTCCTCTGACGATCTTCGGCGACGGCTTGCAAACGCGGTCCTTCTGCTATGTCTCCGATCAGATCGATGGATTGAGGCGACTGATGGACATCGACCCCAATCCGGGCAAGCCGGTCAATCTGGGCAATCCCGGAGAATTCACCATCGTGCGACTGGCGGCGCTGGTGAAGGCGATGACCGGCACCAAATCGGATTTGAGATTTCTGCCGCTGCCGCAAGATGATCCTCGGCGCAGGCAGCCCGATATTTCGCGTGCAAAAGCGCTGCTCGGCTGGACACCGAAGGTGCCCCTCAACGAAGGGCTCAAGCTGACGATCGATTATTTCGCGGCGCTCGAAGGCAGTCGCATCGGCGATCAGATGACAGGCTTTGCCAAAAGAGCGAGGCCGGCATCCGGCGGGCTGCAGAACCTTCCGGCGTGATGCGAGACGGCCGCCGAATCTTTCCCGAGATCGCGCGGAACATCCGCCCAAGCTTGTGGTTTGGCGGGAGGAACCGATACGGAGGATCATCCTCATGCAACCCAAGCGACCCGCGAGGGATATCGACCAGATGGCCGAACGCGAGACGGCTGCCTATCTGCGGCGCGCCTCGATCACCTATCTCGAGTGCTGCGTCAGCTTGATGATGACGCATCTGCAGCGCGAGGAAGTGGCCGCTATTCTCGAGCAGGAAGCAGACATGCTGCGAAGGCTGGACTGATCGGAACGATCATATCAGGCATTCGTCCAGGAACCCTATCAGTCGCATCCTATATCGGTCTGCCGTCGCGGCGAGCCTTGCTTTTTCCCGGCCATTTTCGGATTGCGCAGCCGTGCTCCAGAGCCCGAGCTGGAATGCCAAATAGCACGGTTCGAAAAAGCCGATGTGGCCGTTGTCGATGGCAAGCTTCATTCCTTGGACCAGGGTCCTCACATCGCTGTCGGATAGCCCGTACTCGACACGGGCGCCGGCAATGTCCCACTCTATTGGCTGGCAGCCGATCAAATCGTGTGCCCGGCAATGGTCGACGGCATCTGTCTTGAGCACCCTGCCGTCGGCACGAACGAGAAACTCCCATGGTTGGAGCTTTCCATCGATTTCAACGCGCTGCAGCCCGCTCGCGGGGGCCTGTTTCGAGAGCCAACCGCGCAAGGCTGCCGCGCGTTTTTCGCCCAGGGCTTCCGACGTATTGGAAACAGCCATCTCCGCGAGTGCAAGCAATGATGCACCCGGTTCGCAAGTTCGAAGATTGAGCGCACGCCAGGCCAGGTAATTTGTGAACTCCGCGATCAGTCTTTCCATGGGTAGCGGCGCCTGATCCATCGTGGTGCCGTCAATCCACCGTTCAACCAGAAAGCCATGGCAAAGCGCGACAACTTGCGATCCGAACTCGGCTTCATGCAACATCGTCGCGGTTCGTTTCTTGCGCCGTCCGGTTTCGCCGAGACCCGCGAATTTGACGAGCCAGCGGTCACGCCCGGCGGACGCCAGGAATTTACGCCGCTCGGTACCGCGAGGGCTCGGCGGCCAGCGCCCTTCGTCGGCGTAGTGGGCGGCCCGCCACTCGCCGCCAGATAGCTCGGTCAGGCCTAATTCCGGCCTGCCGACCGCCTCGGCCACCCAATCGCGCAACGTGGGGATTTTCGAGCTTTCGGAGAAGGTGCATTCAAACGCCGTCGCCACATGCTTCGGACAGCGCGACCATGTCTCCCGAGCCTCCCGCGACGCTTCGATGCCCGGGCCGCCTGAATGGCTGGGAAACAGGTGAATGCGGTCCGTATCGATACCCAGTTCACGCAGCCACACGATAACGGCATGCATCGAACTGCCGGACAGGCCAGGACCCTCGTCGACAACGGCGAAACGCGCCGATGGATTGTTCATCCAAGTGGCGATCGACTGCGGATCGGCGTTGATATACCTGCGGAAGGGATGGCCGATCGGGCGAACGCTGAATGGTGCCGGCGCACCAATCGAGGCCGCCACCATAGCTGCCAGCCCGAGGCCGATGCTGCGGACGCCGATCACGCATGTGTTCGCATCGAGACCCGACTTCTGCGCCGCGTCCAAATAGCTTTCGGGATAAAGCGCATAGTGCGCATAACCCTCGGCAGAGCCGGTCACAACCTCGGCCTTGCAGTCGAGCCCGGCCAGCTGTTTGAGAAGTCCCGGATCGATGCCACCGCCGACGCCGAAACCGCTTTGCCACGACTTCGCCACCTCTGCCGCGAGTCCGACCAACAACTTGGCGCCTTGCTGTTGTCGCGGCGAAAAGATGTCGATGCCGCTGGTTTGGAAATCGACATCGGCAAGCGCCTGAACCAGCTCCGACACGCTGATGAATAGTCCGACCAATGCAGCATGGCGTTGGACGCCATGAGACATCCGATCCAGGCTTTCGGCCATTTCGTTTGCTGCTTCCCGAAGCTGCTCTGCGCTCTCGGTCTGCCTGTGGTCGCCGTAGACGATCATCGATCGGTTTTCCAATGTTGCCGTGCGGCAACGCATCGAATGCAGCTTCGATCCATGCAGTCTCGCGCAATTTTTCGATGGGCGGAGGAACATTCCGGCACGCTGATGGTTCGGCGCCAGGAACTTACCTTTGAACAACATAGGGT
>NZ_RZQI01000226.1:0-7534 GCF_003998335.1 Mesorhizobium sp. M7A.F.Ca.CA.002.05.1.1
TGCCAAGGCCGTGCAACGCCTCGACCGTCAACTGGATAACCCGCCGCAACCGAGGTTCGGTCAGTTTCGATGGAACCTGGGCCAGCGCGACGTGGGTCGAGACGTGGCTGACGCGAAAATCGCCATGGGCGAGCATCATCACGGAATCGCGGGCGCCTGTCAGTTCTGCCAGCATGTCGGTGTGACCGGCATAATGATAGCCGGCCAGATTGAGCGCCTCCTTGTTGAGGGGAGCCGTAACGATGCCCGCAATTGAACCGGCCTGCGCCAGGCGAACGGCCTTTTCGATCGCCAGATAGGCGAGGCGCCCGCCTTCCGCCGACAAGACGCCTGTCTCGATAGGTGTGCGTTCGGGGCCGGCTTCGAGAATGGCTAGCGGCGGAAAAACCCCGGTGGCCGAAGCCGACGGCTGTTCCTCCTCGATGCGCCCGGAAATCGACTCCATCGCACGCATCGCGGTGACGCTGCCGATTATGAGAAGGGACAACGATCCGTCGGCAAGGCGCGGTTTCAGCCGTGCGCATGCCTTTGCGATGATCTCGGGGCCGATGCCCGCAGGATCACCCATTGTGATGCCGAGTCTTGGACCAGACATGAACGCCTCTAATTGGTCAATTGTGAGCATCTTCTAAGCCTTATAACCATCAATGCGCAATAGTTTTCTTTCGCGGTCATTCGTAATCAACGGTGCGGTGAAAATCGGCATGTTTTCAACCCCTCCGAGGGGGGCGAGCCCATATCCCCGGGCTGCTGAACCGTCGTTGGACGTGATTTGACCGGCGCGAATGACCCGCCCCATGCCTTTGGCCGGCGACGGTCCTGATCAGCGATGGGCTGGAGTCGCGAGCCTGCAGAAGAGGGCGCTGTCGCCGAATGCGCCAGATTTCGAGATTGTGGCCAGCCCCTTGAAAACACCGCCTTCGATCCTGGAAATCGGAAGCCCCGGCTCGATCTCGCTCTCGACCGTGAGTTCGACGACGCCCAGGCTGGAGCACACCGATCGCAATGTTTCACCGCCGGTGACGAGCAGCGTTCCGGGCAGTGGCAAGCCGTCGAGAAGCGAGGCAAACACCTTGCCGATATGATCCGCCACCGCGTGGCGATCACCCGATGCAGCGACGGTGACAACCGATGGCGCGCCTCTCATGATCCGTTTCGCCAAATCCCTTTTCGCTTTGTCGATGTCGCGTTCCACGACGATATGCGCGTCCGCATGGCTGGCGGAAAAGCAGGCCACCTGCGCCGTCGTGACTTCGTGATTTGTGCCGACAAGGCCAAGGAACGGGGCGGGCAATGCCGGAATAGGCATGCGTGGCGTGCCCACGTGCCGTGCCAGCGCTGCAGCCAGGCCGCCCGTACCAACCCAGAGTGTCCGCGGCGCGCTCGCCGTTGCAACGATTTCGTCCAGGTCCTTGTCCGTTTCGGCGTCGTAGAGTGTGATGAAATGAACCGGCCGCGCGCCCGGTACCGACCGGCCAGACGAAAAGCGCTGACCCAGGCCGGCGACGATGTCGGGACCTACCATTTCGGACCGGTCGAGCCGCCATTGACGCCCAAGACGTGTAACGCGGCCCTGAAAGGGGAACGCGGGTGCCAGAACAACGCGCTGGTACCCACCCTCGACGATGCAGGCTTGTATTTCGGCGATGACGTGACCGCGCAGAAGGCTGTCGATCTTCTTGAAACTCAGTTGTCCGGCGGCAAGCCACGGCGCGTACCTCGAATGTCTCGCGACGGCGGTTGTCTCGGCACCCTCACGTGTGGCGATATCGACAGCCAAACGCCCCGAGAGCGCACGATCCAGTTGCCAGCTCACGCCGACACCGTGGCCTGGCGAGGCGAAGCAAACCGCGCTGTCCAGAGCGCCAGTCAGGTCGTCCGCGATGATCCGGATATCGACAGTCTCAAGAGCGCTCAACTGAAGAACCCGGACGGCTGACGCGCACGACGCGGACGTTCACATCGAGCGTCCGAAGATTGGTGAGGTTGGCCTGATCGATGCCGTCATCGGTAATGACCTGGTGGATGTCGGACAGGCGGCAGATGGTGCAGAAATTGGGAGTGGTGAATTTGGAATTGTCGGCAAGCACGACCACCCGGCGTGCCGCGGCGATCATCGCCTGCTTCATCGCCGCGACCTCGAGCGAGGTCTCCGTGAGCATGTCCCCGGTGATGGCATGCGTGCCCAGAATTGCCACATCGGCGTGGATGGTGCGCAGGAAATTCTCGCCAGGCTGGCCAACCAGAGTTAGGGAACCCGGCTTGCAGGTGCCTCCAAGCATGACGAGGCGTACTCCCGGCACGGTTGCGAGTATCTGCGCGATCGCCAGACTGTTGGTGACGGCAGTAAGCGCAATGGGTGCAGCCGCGATGGCGCGGGCGACTTCCAGAACAGTCGTGCTTGCGTCGAAAATGACACTCTGGCCGGGGCGAAGTTCCGACATCATGGCCGCACCTATGGCCTCCTTCTCAGCCCTGGCGAAGTGTGCGGCAGTGGCGAGATCCGGCTCGAAGGTGGCGAGTTCCGTGCGTTGAAGCATTGCTCCGCCATGCGTTCGCTCCAATGCTCCCTGCCGTTCCAGTGTCTCGAGGTCGCGCCGGATGGTCGAAGGTGACGCGCCGATGAGATCGATGAGTTCCTGAACGCCAACGGTTCCTTCCCGTTTAAGGCATTCGAGAATGAAAGCATGGCGCTTGGCTGGGATCAGATCGACCCGTCCACGCCCGCCATCGTCTTCCCATGACCCGGCGGACGCTGACGGCGCCATATCTTCCACCGTTGATTTTCGAACATTCCTTGCCACGTTCCTATCTCCGCACAGTGCAGCAACACGCTCGCCGGAATCATGGCGAGCCCAGCATCGCGAATATCACGAATCCATTCGGCGAGCCCACTGGTTTGTTATGGCGATGAGCGAATTCCAATCGCTTTTGGCCTCATTAGAATTATTTTGACTGATTTTGACCATATGTGATAAGCGATGATCGTCAATCGTCGTCAATTGGCGCTGACAAGTGCGCAGTTCTTGTCAAAAAATGGGAAATTAAGTCAGCGATTCAGAGCGCTTGGCTCTGTTGCGAACCGGGTTGGAGGAACCATGTCTTTCTTGTCGAAGCTGAAATCGGCCCTTGTCGGCGCCGCTGCTGCGGCCGTCTTGTCAACGGCGGCTGTCGCTGCCGATGAACCCACGGTCGGCGTTGTCGTGCCGACCCTGGATGCGCAATTCTGGAACAGCTATGTCGCCTTCATGAAGAAGGGAGCGGATGAGCTTGGGGTAAAGCTCGTCGTGCTCAATGCCGACAACAAGCCCGACCAGATGGTCAAGTCGCTTGAGGACCTGGTGGCCCAGAAAGTTGACGGCATTGTTTTCACACCCTATTGGGCCACTGCCGCTCGTGGGCTTACCTTGGCGAAGGAAGCCGAGATACCGGTCGTTCTCACCGACAGCTACCCGGATTTTTCGCCTCAAACCGAGCGTTTCCCCAATTACATCGCCTTTATCGGGCCGAGCGATGAAGGCGCCGGATACCAAATGGCCAAGGCGCTGTTCGCAGCGATCAAGCCGGGGTCGGATGGCAAGAAAGTGATCGGCGTGGTGAACGGCACCGCCGGCACCTCGGTCGCCATCGATCGTCGCAAGGGGCTGGAAGACGCTCTCAAGGAAGCGCCCGATGTGCGCGTCGCCGGCGAAGTCGATGGCAATTTCGTCCGTGATACGTCACAGACCGCGTTTGAATCGCTCTTCCAGGGCAATCCGGACATCACCGGCGTCTGGGCTGCGAACGGCGGCACTGCGACCGGCGTGATGGCTGCTCTCAAGAATCACGGGAAAGCGCCCGGCAAGGACGTTATGGTCGTCGGAATGGATCTCAACCCTGAGAATGTCGATGCGGTAAAGTCCGGCGACCTGCTTTTCGATATTGGCGGTCATTGGCTTCAGGGCGGCTTCGCCCTTGTCGCGCTTTTCGATCAGATCAAGGGTATTCCGGTTCCCGCGGGCGCCGACAATGTCAAGCTGAAGCTGCTGCCGCTGACCAAGGATCGCGTCGCGCAGTTCGAGAAGGACTTTCCTGGCGGCGTGCCGACATATGATTTCAGGCAGCACTCCCGCTTCTACAACAAGGATGCCAAGCCAGCCGTTTTCGAGATGCAATATAGCAACTGAACGTACGGTTGGACCTGCCTGCAATCCCACGGTTGCGGGCAGGACCTGCCTGGCATTTGGGCGTATTCAATTCATGACACTGACTGCGAGCGACCTGCGCAAGAGCTACGGCCAGACACGCGCCGTGGATGGCGTATCGGTGGTGCTTCGGCCCGGTATGGTTCACGCCATCGTCGGCGAAAATGGAGCCGGCAAATCGACGACCTTGCGTATGCTCGCTGGCGCGGAACGGCCTGACAGCGGCGTTATGACGTTGGATGACGCAAGATATGCCCCACCAAGTGTTATCGGTGCGGCGGCCCTTGGCGTGTCGCTTGTATACCAGGAAATCACGATCAACCGTTCGCTGACCGTTGCCGAAAACATCTTCATCGATCGTCTGCGACAGTTCGCCGGCTCTCTCGGTTTTGTCGATCGCAGGCGTATGGAATTGGCGGCGCAAGCGATCCTCGAACGGATTGGCGCGCAAATATCGGTCTCTGCCGACATAGGCAGCCTCAATCTCGGCGAGCTGAAATGCATCGAGATCGCCCGAGCGCTGTCTACAAATCCGAAAATCCTCCTTCTCGACGAATCCACCGCCTATCTCGATCATCGAGAGGTTCAGGCTGTCCTTGGCGTCATCAGCGAACTCAAAGGGCAGGGGATGACCGTAGCCTTCGTCTCTCATCATCTCGACGAGGTGCTTGCCGTCGCGGATGAATTGACGATCCTGAAAGACGGGCAATATGTCGGAACCTATCGCAGGGCCGAGATCGAGCCCAATGAAATTCATCGCCGCATGGTGGGGCGCGAACTCGCGAAAAGCATCTATCCGCCGCGGCCGCCGAAAGATCCAGGCAAGCCGCGACGGGGTCCTGTTGTCTTCGAAGCCTGCGAGGTCGCCGTTGGGCGCGAACTCGACGGCGTCAGCCTGGATGTACATGCCGGCGAAATCCTCGGCCTTGCCGGATTGAAAGGCGCTGGCGCCGAAGCGCTGTTCGCAGCCATTTGCGGCGACTTGCCTTTGCGCAGTGGCTCGATGAAGCTTGCAAATGGTTCATACGCGCCGTCGAGTCCGACTTTCGCCTGGCGACAGGGCGTCGCTCATTTGCCTGGTGACCGTCACAATGAAGGCCTGATCGCCGACTTCAGTCTCCTCGACAATCTGGTGATGGCCCGCCCACCGCATCGTGGGCCGTTCTTCGATCGCGCCGCTGCCATTGCCATCGCGGGTGACCTCATCGCCCAGTTCGGCATCAAGACGCAAAGCGTCGACGCGTCCTGCCGTTCGCTCTCGGGCGGCAATTTGCAAAAGGTGGTGATCGGCAAATGCTTGGCTGTCCAGCCACGTCTGCTCCTGCTCAACAATCCTACACGCGGCGTCGATATCGGCGCCCGCGCGGAAATCTATCGCATCATTCAGCAGAAGGCGGCGCAGGGCCTCGCCGTGATCCTGTCTTCAGAAGACATGCCTGAGCTGATCGGTATGTCGGACCGTTTGCTGGTGCTCCGGCAAGGACAAATTACGCATCGCATCGAGACGGCAGCCGATGCCACCGAGCATGACATCATTGGACATATGGCCTGACCATGGAAACGAACGTGACCTCGATCGCCACCAAGAGACCGAACGCAACCAGGGAACCCGGCGTCAATGCCAGGTTCGAAGTCGTCAAACGCGGCTTTCCGCTTGCCATGCTCGTCCTGCTCATTGTGATCTTCTCGATAGCCTCGCCACGCTTCCTGACCTTCAGCAACCTTCTCATCGTGCTTCAACAGGGCACGGTGCTGCTGGTTGCTGCGCTCGGCATGACCTTCGTCATCATGGCCGGTTCAATCGATCTTTCGGTCGGTTCAATTGTTGCACTGGCGGCATTGGCAGCCGCATTGACAGCTGACAGCCTTGGCGCCGCGGCGATCATTCCCGCCATTGCCGTCGGTGCTGTTGCCGGATTGATCAACGGCGTTCTCCTGGCCAAAGGCAAGGTGCCGTCCTTCATCGCAACCATGGGAGCGATGGTGGTCTATCGCGGCATCGTGCTGCTTTTTACACGTGGCGCTCCTGTCTCGATCGAGGATGAGCAATTCCTTGATGTCTATACCAATCGGACTTTGGGCATTCCGCACTCCGTGATCGTTGGCCTGGTGCTGATGGTTGTCGCGTATGGCATCATCAACAGGACGGTGTTCGGGCGCGAGGTTCGCGCCATAGGCGGTGGGGAACGTGTCGCCATTCTAACGGGCATTCAGGTCGCGCGCGTGAAAATCTATATGTATGTGCTTCTCGGTGCCTTGTGCGGCATTGCCGGCTTGCTACAAGCCGCGCGCGCCATGGCCGCCACCGCCCAACTCGGGGAGGGGCTTGAACTGGACGTCATAGCCGCGGTGGTCGTCGGCGGAACACCATTGACTGGAGGCGTAGGCAGTGTTGTCGGTACCATGCTGGGTGTTTTGATCATCACTCTGCTTTCCAACGGCATGAACATGGCCGGTGTCGATCCGTACCTTCAGAATATCGTCAAGGGTACGGTTTTGGTCTGCGCCGTATTCGTGACCATTGATCGCAAGAAGATCGGCATCATCAAGTGAGCGTCGACCTGCGGTTGGGCGAGATCTCGCGCCTTTCTGATCTTCGTGCACTCGACGTTGTATCTCCAGTCTGCTGGCGAACTCGCTGCTGGTCGCCGTCCGTCGCTCTCCCAGCCACGTACGCCATGGTGCGGTTGAAGGGTGGCGGTCGCTTCCTGCCGGCTTTCACGCAGGCGACCTACGTGGCGTAAGCGGTTCGCCCAATTTGACTCAAGAAGCTGATTCAGCATTTGCTGACCATATTCATTTTGAAACGAATGGCAGCTTTGCGCCTCCGTTCGCTAATTCGGGATGCCTTTGCCACTACCCAAAGGCAGACGTCACCCGAAAGCCGTTCCCTCTGGGTAAAAAAGCCGCGTTACCTCTTTGGCCAGCTCATGGGTTCCGACAGCGCCTGCATAACGTGGAGCTCAAAAGCGCCGGGCGCGTGGCTTGCCTCGGCCAACTGCCGGGCATCCCACTCTCGGACAATGCTGCCCTCGGCCAGAAGCACCGCGCGGTTGCAAAGGCCGGGAACGGCTTCCACGATATGGGTGGAGATGATGACCGCGTGGCTGCCCCCTCAGTGCGATGGCACGGATGATGCGCTTGACCTCAAAGGCGGCGAGCGGATCGAGGCCATTCAGGGATTCGTCGAAGATGAGCAGCGGTGGCGCGCCGAGCAATGCGGCGGCAATGGCAATCTTGGCCTGCGTGCCAAGCGAATATTCGGCAATCGGCCGTTCGAGCCAGCGCCTCAGCCCCAATCTCTCGACAACTTCGACGCCAGGCCAGTCATTCTCCGTACAGCCACGGAT
>NZ_RZQI01000227.1:0-7526 GCF_003998335.1 Mesorhizobium sp. M7A.F.Ca.CA.002.05.1.1
GTTGGAAGACTGCACCTCGGGGATGCCCTTGAGCAGCATCTGCCATGTCCGTGACAGCACCCTGACCGACAGCGTTCTGGCGAAATCGGCGCCGCGCTGCCGCTCGTCCTCCGACAGCGAGGCATCCTCGATGGCCGTCGGCACGAAACGCAGCCGGGTGACGAGATGGTTGAATTCGGCAAGATCGGTCAGCACGGCGGCTGGATCGGCGCCGGTGTCATACTGCGCACGGAATTCGCCAAGGGCTGCCGCCACATCGCCCTTCATCACATGTTCGAACAGGTCGACGATGCGGGCGCGGTCGGCGAGCCCGAGCATCGCCCGAACCGCATCGGCGCCGACAGAGCCGGCGCCATGGGCAATCGCCTGGTCGAGGATGGAGAGCGAATCACGGGCCGAGCCCTCGGCGGCGCGCGCGATCATCGCCAGCGCGTCGTCGTCGACAGAAATGCCTTCCTGGGCCGAGATCGAGGACAGATGCGCGACCAGAGCGCCGGCGTCGATGCGCCTCAGGTCGAAGCGTTGGCAGCGCGACAGAACGGTGATCGGAACCTTGCGGATTTCGGTGGTGGCGAAGATGAATTTGACGTGCGGCGGCGGCTCTTCCAGCGTCTTCAGCAGGCCGTTGAAGGCTTGCGTCGACAGCATGTGCACTTCGTCGATGATGTAGACCTTGTAGCGGGCCGAGACCGGCGCATAGCGCACGCGCTCGATGATATCCCTGATGTCGTCGATGCCGGTATGCGAGGCGGCGTCCATCTCGATGACGTCGACATGGCGGCCTTCCATGATCGCCTGGCAATGTTCGCCGAGGACGGCGAGGTCGACCGAAGGCTGGTCGATGTCAGCGGTTTTATAATTCAGGGCCCGCGCGAGGATGCGCGCCGTCGTGGTCTTGCCGACGCCGCGCACGCCGGTCAGCATCCAGGCCTGGGCGATGCGGCCGGTGGCAAAGGCATTGGTGAGGGTGCGCACCATCGGCTCCTGGCCGACCAGCTCGGAAAAATTCGAAGGACGGTACTTGCGCGCCAGCACGCGATAGGCGGCGGCCTTGCCTATCTCCAGGCTTTTTGGTCCCGAATTTCCGGCTTCGCTCATACGCCCGTAAAGCTCCAAATGGCCGCGCCCGAAGGCGGCCGATTCCTGCGCATAGTCTCGCCCGCGCTGCAATGCGTCGTCAATGTCGCGAGAGGGGCCGATGAGGTGGGAGGCTGGAACAATGACCCGTTCCGGGCTCGTTAGGGCTGCTTCCTTCCGGACCTGACCCGGTTGGCGAGTGGATCGTCCACCACCAACCTCCCGCTTTCCATATCGGCAATTGCGCGACGAAATGCAAGTCCGCCGAAGAAATCGTTAAATGTCGAATCGGCGCACCAAACCGTGAGGGCGCAATGATTCACTTGCAGCCCCCTTGCCGCCGCTCTAGCCTTCATGTGTTGAGCAAACCAAGAAAAGCAAGGGAAACGCCGATGCTGCCGGGCCTGGAGGCCGGATTCACGCTGGACGCACGGCTGGAGGCGGACAGCGAGCAGTTGATGTGGCTTGGGCTGTGCGAACTGCGGGTGATGAACGACCGCCGCTGGCCGTGGCTGCTGCTGGTGCCGCAGCGGCCCGGCGCGGAGGAAATCCATGATATGACGCCGCTCGACCAGGCGATGCTGACCTTCGAGACCAACATGGTGGCGCAGGCGCTGAAGAAGGCGACCGGCTGCACCAAGATCAACACCGGCGCGCTCGGCAACATCGTGCGCCAGCTGCACATCCATGTCATCGCGCGCTCGGAAGGTGATCCCGGCTGGCCAGGCCCTGTGTGGGGACACGGCCTGCGAGAGCCCTATCAACGTTCCGACTTGCGACGGTTTGCCGAAACGATCAAGGCGGCGCTATAAGCGTTCCCAGTGTCCATCCCTCAACATATTCCAGAGTCCCCATGAGCTTCCGCCTGTTTGACGCGCCTTTGCGCGAGCCGAGCCAGTTCGTCGGCTTCGCCGGCAACACGATCGATCGGCAGTCCGAGAACCGCGCCGACGATTCGGTCGACAAGGCGCTGGCCGATCCGGCGACGCGGCTGCTTCTGATGCATGGCGGCCGGCTCTATTTGAAGCTCGGCGATAGCGGCGCTCTCGATCCCTGGTTCGGCGCCACCGAGAGCGAGCCCTTCAAGGTTTCCCTGGCGCAAGGCATCCTGCTCGGCTTTTCCGAACGAGGACCGGTGCTGGCCGTGCCCGCCGGCGTCGAACCCGAACAGCTTCCGGAAACAGTCAAGGCCATCGACTACCGCTCGGTCTACATGCAAGGGCTGATCGACGAGGCGGCGGCTGGCGCGATGGCGCAAGGGGCGGCCCTGCTCGCCTGGCATGCCAGCCATCGTTTCTGCAGCAAATGCGGTACAGAATCGCAGATGCGGGCCGGCGGCTACAAGCGGCATTGCCCGAATTGCGGCACAGAGCATTTTCCGCGCACCGACCCGGTGGCGATCATGCTGACGGCGACGCGGGAGAAGTGCCTGCTCGGGCGCGGCCGGCATTTCGCGCCGGGCATGTACTCGGCCCTTGCCGGCTTCATCGAGCCGGGCGAGACGATCGAGGCGGCGGTGCGCCGCGAGACGCTGGAAGAGGCCGGCATCCGGCTTGGCCGCGTCGTCTACCACGCCAGCCAGCCCTGGCCGTTTCCCTATTCGCTGATGATCGGCTGCTTCGGCGAGCCGCTCAACGACGACATCCAGGCCGACCTCAACGAGCTTGAGGACTGCCGCTGGTTTTTTCGCGACGAGGTGCGCCTGATGCTGGAAAGGACGCACAAGGACAATCTGGTCACGCCGCCGAAAGGCGCCATCGCGCATCACCTGATCCGCGCCTGGGTCGACTCGGAATGATGGCCGCGATTATTCAAAGACATTGCAGGAGCAGGGCATGATCCGTCACACCGTCGTTTTCACGCTGAAGCATCCGCCGCATTCGCTGGAGGAAAAGCGGTTCCTGGTCGACGCCAAGAAAATCCTCACCGCGATCAGGGGCGTCACGCATTTCGAGCAATTGCGGCAGATCAGCCCCAAGAACGACTATCGTTTCGGCTTCTCGATGGAGTTCGCCGACCAGGCTGCCTACAACAGGTACAACGACCATCCAGACCATGTCGCCTTCGTGCGCGACCGCTGGGTGCCCGAGGTCGAGACCTTCATGGAGATCGACTATGTGCCGCTGGGCGCGGTGATTTAGGGCATGGTCCCGAAAAGTGGAAACCGGTTTTTGGAAAAGACCATGCCTAGTAGCGATCAGTCCGCCACCTTCCACTGCTCACGCGACTCACTGGCCGGATAGACGCCCAGAATCCGCACTTCGCGCGAGAAGAAACGAAGCTCGTCCAGCGCCAGCTTGACCAGCGGGTCGTCGGGATGGCCCTCGATGTCGGCGTAGAACAGCGTCGCCGTGAAAGCGCCCAGCTGGTAGCTCTCCAGCTTGGTCATGTTGATGCCGTTGGTGGCGAAGCCGCCCATCGCCTTGTAGAGTGCGGCCGGCACGTTGCGGACGCGGAAGATGAAGGTCGTCATCATCTTGACGTCAGGCGACGGGCGCTCGGCCCATTGCTTGTTCTTGGTCAGGACGACAAAGCGGGTGACGTTTGAGTCGGTGTCCTCGACGTTTTGCTCGATGATATCGAGCCCGTAGAGGGTCGCTGCCAGCGCGGGCGACAGCGCCGCCATGGTGCGGTCCTTGACCTCGGAGACCATCTTGGCGGCGCCGGCCGTGTCGCCGGCGACGATCGCCTTCCAGCCGTTCTTGCGGATGTATTTGCGGCACTGGCCAAGCGCGTGGATATGGCTGTGCACCGTCTTGATCTCGTCGCGCCTGACGCCCGGCAGCACCATCAGCTGGAAATGGATGGGCAGGAAATATTCGCCGATGATGTGCAGCTTCGATTCCGGCAAGAGATGATGGATATCGGCGACGCGCCCGGCAATGGTGTTCTCGATCGGGATCATGGCGAGGTCGGCCTTGTTGGTCTCGACCGCGTTGAAGGCATCCTCGAAAGTCGGGCATGGCAACGGCTCCATCGAAGGGAACATGTTGCGGCTGGCGGTGTCGGAATTGGCGCCCGGCTCGCCCTGGAAGGATATTCTGTTGGTCTTTTCAGGCATGCCGATATCTCAGGTTGAAAGGATCTGTCTGGCGCGTTCGAGGTCTTCCGGCGTGTCGACGCCGAGCGGCAGCGACTGGACGATCTCGGCGTCGATGCGCATGCCGGCTTCCAGCGCCCGCAACTGCTCCAGCCGCTCGCGCCGTTCGAGCGGCGACGGCTTCAGCGCGACGAAACGCTCGAGTGCGTCGCGGCGATAGGCGTAGAGGCCGACATGATGGTAGAGCGGCCCCTCGCCCCAAGGCGCCGTGGCACGGGTGAAATAGAGCGCCCTCAGCCTGCTGCCCGAGAGCGGCGAGCCGACGATCTTGACGACATTGGGGTTGGTCTTTTCCTCGTCGCGGACGATCTCGACGCCGAGCGTGGCGATGTCCACCGCACTGTCCTCGAAAGGCCTGAGCGACGCGGCGATGATCTGGGGATCGATCGTCGGCAGGTCGCCTTGTACATTGACGACGGTTTCGACCTTGCGCCCGGGGTCGAGCGCGATCAGCGCCTCGTGGATGCGGTCGGAGCCGGATTCGTGATCCATGCGCGTCATCACGGCCTCGAAACCGTGCGCGCGCACCGCTTGCGCCACGCTTTGCGTATCGGTCGCCACCACCACTCGGCCAAGGCCGGCTTCGGCGGCACGGCGCGCGACATGGACGATCATCGGGGCGCCTGCGATGTCGGCCAGCGGCTTGCCCGGCAGGCGGGTCGAAGCCATGCGGGCCGGGATCAGGATCAGCGTGGACATTTCGGGTGCAAGGCGTCTCGAAAGAGGACAGGGAAAGTGGCAAAAGGTCTCACTGGAAGCGCCCTTATAGGTGTTGCAACGCCGCAGCAAAAGACCTAGTTTCCGCCCGATTTGACCGCCCTCGCAGGACGGGTCACGATACCGACGGACGGAGTGGACGGTTCTGTCCGCCGGAAAAGGGAGCAAGGGGCGTATGGATTCCAACGAAGTCAACAAACTGCTCGCCGGATTGCTCGGAACCGTTTTCGTCGTCTTCTCGGTCGGCATTGTGTCCGATGCGCTGTTTGCCTCGCCGGCGCCGGAAAAGCCCGGTTTCGCCATCGAGGCCGCCGAGCCCGCCGAAGGCGGTCCGGCCGCGCCTGCCGCCGCAGCCAAGCCGATCGCCGAACTGTTGGCGACCGCCAATGTCGAGCAAGGTGCTGCCGTCTTCAAGAAGTGCCAAGCCTGCCATTCCGGCGAAAAGGGCGGCCCCAACAAGGTCGGCCCGGACCTGTGGGACCTCATCGACCGCCCTGTCGCCGAGCATGAAGGTTTTGCCTATTCGGCCGGCATGAAGGAATTCTCCAAGGGCGGCGCCGAGAAGTGGACGTACGACAACCTCAACCACTTCATCACCTCGCCGAAGAAACTTGTGAAGGGCACCGCGATGGGCTTCGCCGGCCTGCCCAAGGACGAGGATCGCGCCAACGTCATCGCCTATCTGCGCACGCTGTCCGATAATCCCAAGCCGCTGCCGGCGCCGGGGGCTGCCGCAGATGCAGGCGCGCCCGCCGATGCAGCCGCTCCGGCAAAGCCGGCTGAGGGTGCCGCGCCGGCCGCTCCCGCCGCCCCGGCTCCGGCCGCACCGGCGCCTGCCCAATAGCCAGATATCATCTCGACGACCTTGAAAAAGCCGGGTTCAGCCCGGCTTTTTTGTTGGGAAAACCGCATAGGCGGCGACAAAGCCGCGCATGGCGGTTTTCACGAGCGCCAAATCATCTAGATTGCCATGAACGGGCATTGCGAAGAGGATAGTGCATGACGGTTGGCCGAACGCTTCTCAAGTCGTTGCTGGCGGCAGCCCTTCTGGCGGCGGGCTTGCAGGCTGCCCGCGCCGACGAATGGCGCACCACCTCATCGCTGATCGGCGAGTCCAAATACGGCGCCAATTTCCAGCACTACGACTACGTCAACCCGAACGCGCTCAAGGGCGGCACGCTGAATTCGGTGGTGCCAGGTACATTCGACAGCTTCAATCCCTACGTGGTCCAGGGATCACCGGCCGCCGGCCTCGTCGGGTTTGGCGGCGGCCTGCTCTACGACACGCTGATGGAGCAGGCGACCGATGAAGGCAGCACCAGCCATCCACTGATCGCCGATGCCTACAAATATCCTGATGATTATTCCTCCGCGACCTACCGGCTCGATCCGCGCGCCAAATGGCATGACGGCCAGCCGATCACCGTCGATGACGTGATCTGGTCGTTTCATGTGCTGAAGGCCAACAGCCCGCAATACAGCCGCTATTTTGAGAATGTCACCGATGCGGTGGCGATTTCGGATCGCGAGGTGGAGTTCCATTTCAACCAGAAGGGCAATCGCGAACTGCCCAAGATCATCGGCGACCTTGCCGTGCTGCCGAAACATTGGTGGGAAGGCACCGATGCCAACGGCAAGAAGCGGGACGTAACCAAGCCGACGCTGGAAATTCCGCTCGGTTCGGCCGCCTACAAGATCACCAGCTTCAAGCCGGGTTCGGAAATCATCTGGCAGCGTGTGCCGGACTATTGGGCGGCCAAGCTGCCGGTGAAGATCGGCCGTGAGAATTTCGACACCCGACGCTACACCTATATTCTGGACGACAACGCTGCCTGGCTCGCCTTCACCAAGGGTGGGCTGGAAGACATCAACCGCGAATACAGTTCGCGCAAATGGGCGACGGCTTACAATTTCCCGGCATTCCAAGCCGGCGATGTCATCAAGAAGGATTTCCAGACCCAGGCGCCGGAACCGATGCAGGGCTTCGTCCTCAACCAGCGGCGGCCGCTGTTCCAGGACCGGCTGGTGCGTGAAGCGCTGACCATTCCGTTCGATTTCGAGAGCATGAACCGCACACTGTTCTTCGGCTTCAACACCCGCACGTCGAGCTATTTCCAAGGCACCGAACTGGCCTCGAACGGGTTGCCGCAGGGCAAGGAACTGGAAATCCTGGAAAAATACCGAGACAAGCTGCCGCCCGAACTTTTCACCCAGGAATTCAAGCTGCCGGTTTATGATTCACCGCAGGCGGAACGGAAGTACCTGAAACAGGCGGTCGATCTCTTCGCCAAGGCGGGCTGGGTGATCAAGGGCGGCAAGATGGTCAATGCCAAGACCGGCGCGCCGTTCAAGTTTGAAATCCTCGGTTGGAACGACACCGACCAGGTCATCGCCAGCCCCTACATCGCCAATCTGCGCAAGATCGGCGTCGACGCCACTTTGCGCATCATCGACCAGACGCAGTACATCAACCGCGTCAACAATTTCGATTTCGATGTCGTTACCGGGATGCTGCAGCAGTCGGAATCGCCGGGCAACGAGCAGCGCGACTTCTGGAGCTCGAAAGCTGCCGACTCGCCCGGTTCGCGCAATCTGATGGGCATCAAGGACCCGACCGTCGACGCGCTGGTCG
>NZ_RZQI01000228.1:0-7526 GCF_003998335.1 Mesorhizobium sp. M7A.F.Ca.CA.002.05.1.1
CCATAAAGCACAGGTGGAGCAATCGGCAGCCGGTCGGCGGCAACCTTCTTGATCAGCTGTTGCTGCCTGTCGGCATAGTCGGCGCTTGCGGGAATGCCCTTCTCGCCGATTGCCCAGACGGGCTCGTAGGCAAAGAGGATTTCCGCCTTCAGTTGATCGCCGCTCAGCTCTTGCAGCGCGCCGAGAACCTGTGCCGTCAGCACCGCCTCGGCGCGGCCTGATTCACGCTCAGCCAGCGTCTCGCCGACGCAGATCAGCGGCACGAAACCGTGCCTGACAGCGGCCGCCGTTTTTAGTCCCACAGTCGCATCGGCCTCGCCGAAATGCTCGCGGCGCTCGCTATGGCCGAGTTCGATCACATCCAGCCCGCAATCTTTCAACATCACCGGCGAGATCTCCCCCGTCCAGGCGCCAGCATCGGCCCAATGCATGTTCTGGGCACCGATCTTGACGCGGGTGTTGGCCAGCGCGGCCTTGACCTGGCGCGCTGCGGTGAACGGCGGAATGACGAAGGGCTGTATTGCCAGATCGAAATCGGGCACAAAGGCCGCCAGCGCATCGGCGAACTGCAACGCCTCCGACAGCGTCTTGTTCATCTTCCAGCTCGTGCCGACCCAATATGGGGCCATTCTTCTTCTCCTTCGATACTTTTGCGGCCGAAGCCGGCTTTCGGGCGACGTATTCGCTCAGGTCCGGGGCTTGAGACTGTCGCGACCGCTGTCGATATGAGGGGCCCAGAAATCCACCGACTCGCGGATCATCTCGATAACCTGATGGTCGACTGGTTCCCTCTCCCTGAAGGAAAGTTCAAGGCAAATTTCATTGTCGGTTCCACCGCCCTGCCGAACCGCGTCCAGCAGCTTCTGCGGCACTATGCGGCCGTCCTTGTTGTAGGCGGCCGTGAACGGCCAGTGCCCGCCCTTGTTCATGGAAGACTGCTTGATGTGGATGATCGGCGATTGCAATGGAAACGCTTTCGCCCAAGCATAGGGATCGGTATCGGCAGGATCGGCCGAGGTCACGTCGCCATGGTCGATATCCACCATCATCTTCATCGGTATGGGCAGCTTCGCCGCATCGATGGCGCCTTGCAGCGTGGCGCAGCTTTCGATCGTGTGGCCGAACTCGCGGCCGACCGACATCGGCTCCCAGAACAGGTATGTCAGACCCGCCGCCTTGGCGTGTTCGGCCACCTCGCGCCAGCACTCGAGGGCGATATCGAGAAGCGCTGCCCGCCGTTGCGGATGGTCAAAGTCCTTGTGGGTGAAGATGGCGAACTGCGTGCCCATGCCCGACGCACCGAGTTCCGCGGAAATATCGGCGAAGGTCTTGAACCAGTCGACATAATAGCGCCGCACATCCGCATCCGGGTGGCCGAAATGGTTGAGCCGGCCATAAGGCCCCGTCATGCCGGAGGTGATCTTGACACCGGTCCGCGCCAAGGCGCTGTTGAACCGGCGCAGGAATTTGGCAATCGTCGCCGCCGGCCAGCCCGGATTGACGAATTCATGCGTCAGCTGCACGTCGCGGATGCCGATGCCATAGGCGATCGCATCGATCAGATCGTCTGGATCGGCGAAACGATTGACCAGCGGATTGGTGTTGAGGGAAAGCGTGAAGGCCATCAGTCCGCCGTCGCCATGATGTTATCGAACCAGTCTTCGAATGCTTTCCGTTCGGCCGCATCGATATGCAGGCCATGTTTGGTGCGGCGTTCCAGTATATCGGCTGATGTGCCGGCCCATTCGGTCTCGGCCAGGAACCTTGCCTCCCGTTCATATAGATCGGGACCGAAGCGGCGGCCGAGATCGGCTTCGCGCTGTGCGCCAGCGAGCAATTGCCTGGCGCGGGTGCCATAGCTTCGCGCGTAATGCTTCACCAGCGACGGGCTGAGCCATGAAAACTCGGAATGCAGATCGCTCAGGAACTGCTCGAAGTCCGCATTGGGCAGGTCGCCTCCCGGCAAGGGAATTTTGGCCGTCCAGGCTTTCTTCATCATCGGAAAAAACGGCTGGATCTTTTCCAGCGCGTGTTCCGACAGCTTGCGGAAGGTGGTGATCTTGCCGCCGAATACCGAAAGCAGCGGCGCGTTGCCGTTGGAGGCGTCGAGTTCGAAAATATAGTCGCGCGTCACCGCGCTTGGATTGTCGGCATTGTCGTCATAGAGCGGACGCACGCCCGAGAAACTGTAGACCACGTCCTGTGGCGTCAGCTGCCGCTTGAAATAGCGATTGACCACCTTGATCAGATAGTCGACTTCGCTGGCCTCGGCGACCACTTCCTCGGGCCTGCCTTCGTAGGGAATGTCGGTGGTGCCAATCAGCGCCAGATCGTTCTCATACGGATTGACGAAGATCACCCGCTTGTCGTTGTTCTGAATGAGATAGGCTTGCCGCCCCTCCCAGAATTTGGGCACGACGATATGGCTGCCCTTCACCAGACGAACATTGCGGGTGGAATTCTGGCCGGCGACGCGGCTGACAATGTCGTTGACCCAGGGGCCTGCCGCGTTGACCAGCGCCCGCGCCCGGACCTTCGTCACCGAACCCGTGCGACCATCCTGCATGTCGATCGACCACAGTCCGTTTTCGCGACGGGCCGCGACACAGGCGGTGCGCGTGAGCACTCTGGCACCGCGCTGCCGGGCATCCAGAGCGTTGAGCAGCACCAGGCGCGCATCGTCGACCCAGCAGTCGGAATATTCGAAACCGCGCTTGAACTCGTCCTTGATTGGCGCACCTTCCGGCGCAGTCTTGAGGTTCAGTGTTCTTGTCCCCGGCAGGCGTTTACGGCCGCCAAGGTGGTCGTAGAGAAACAGCCCGAGCCGGACCAGCCATGCCGGCCTGTCTTGCGGGCTGTGCGGAAGAACGAAGCGCATCGGCCAGATGATGTGCGGCGCCGCCTCGAGCAGCACCTCGCGTTCGATCAGTGCTTCGCGAACCAGCCGGAATTCATAATATTCGAGGTAGCGCAGGCCGCCATGCACCAGCTTGCCGGAGCGCGAGCTCGTGCCTTGCGCGAGATCGTCCTTTTCGCACAGGATGACGGACAGCCCGCGACCTGCCGCATCACGCGCTATGCCGGCTCCATTGACGCCGCCGCCGATCACGAAGAGATCGACGACATCTGTTGTATTGCTCAAGATCCTGCTCCTGTGCGGTGCGCCATGCCCTTCCACACCGGCCGAAGCGCCTGACGCGCTGCAACGAAGGAAGGGAAGAGGGCATCGTAGGTTTGCGAAAGCGCCTCGTCATAGGCATCGCAGTCGCCGAGAAGCGGCGTCACCCATTCGGCGGCGCAGTCTTCCATCGAGCCATAGACGCCGAGGCCGACCGCGGCCATCATCGCGGCGCCTGCCGCGCCGGCTTCCTGGCGACTGCTGGTGCGCACCTGTGCCCTTGTCGCCGCTGCGATGATGCGGCGTAGGGACGGGCTGCGCGCGGCGCCGCCCGACAGGCGGATTTCGCCCGGCACGGCGCCCATCGCCTGGTAGCAATCGCGTGCGGCGAAGGCCAGTCCCTCGAGGACGCCGCGCGCCAGATCGCCAAAGCCATGCTTGACCGAAAGGCCGATGAATCCCGCGCGTGCGTCAGGATCGACGAACGGTCCTCTTTCACCGGCCAGCGATATATAAGGCTGGTAGATCAGCGAACCAGGCTCCGATGCTTCCACCCAAGCGTCGAGGGCCTTCAGCAACTCGTCATGAGAAGGCTTGCCGCCAGCCGTGGCGAGCACGTCGCGCGCTAGGCCAAGCACCCAATCTATGTTGAGCGTCGCCGCCATGTTGGACTGCAATTGGGCAAAGGCGCCTGGAATAGGCATGGCGATCGTGTAGCCGGAGCCATCGTCGTTCAGCACGACATCGTCGGGAGTGGCGGCAAAGCGTGTGTGTATGCCGGTCGAGCCGATGACCGTGCAGCCGACATTGCCCGAGGGATCATAGAGGCCGGCTCCGAGCGCCGTCATGACCATATCGACGTAACCCAGCACCACCGGCGTGCCTTCGAGCAGGCCGGTCTCTGCCGCCGCCGACCGCGACAGCGGATGATGGTCGGTGGTGCCTTCGAGCATGGGAGGCAACAGGCGGCGATGCGTCGTCAGATCCAGGATGTCGAGGGCTTCGTCGGAATAGCTGCGCGACCGAAAATCGCCGAAGGTGAAGGTTCCCTCGGAGGGATCCGTGGCGCGTTCGCCTGTCATCTTGAAGTAGAGCCAATCCTTGCAATGCAGGGCGGTCGCCGCCCGCTCCAGCATGTCGGAATAGTTTTTTTTCATGAAGGCAAGCTGGGCGCCTTGCTGGCAGGAATTGAGACCCGTGCCGGTCAACTCGAACCGCCTGCGATCCCGGGGATCGGCGCGCATCTCGTCCACCAAATGTCCAGCGCGGGCATCGAGCCACAGCCAGGCGCGCGAGACAGGCAAGCCCTCGCCATCGATCAGCCAGGTTCCGTCGCCCTGCCCGGTGATGGCCACCGCTGCGGTTCGTTGCGCGAGGTCGGGAACCTTGGCCGCGAGATCGCGAACGGTCCGCGCCATGTCGCGCCAGGTCTGGTCGAGGTCCTGCTCGGCGCCGCCGCCTTCCAGCGTGACGAAGCTGTTGGGCACCGACGTCATGGCGAGCTGCCGCCCGGACAGGTCGAAAGCGATCGATTTGATCACCGACGTTCCCGCGTCGATGCCGATCAGCAGGTCTTTCATGCCGCAAATTCCGGTTGGTTGCGAAGGCGGTTCACGAGGGCAGTCATTTCGTAGAAGAGGCAGGGAGTGTCCGCAAGGACACCCCCTGTACAGGTATTACTCAGACAGCACGAAGGGTGCGGTGTACTTGTCGACATTGTCCTTGGTGATGAGAAGGCAATCGAACAGCTGCTTCTCGGTCGCCGCACCGGTGGCACCTGTCTTGATGAACGAGTCCGCCTGCTGCACGGCCTTGGCCGAGAAGATGGCGACCGGCTGAAGCACGGTGTACTGCAGTTCGCCGGACTTGATCGCCGCAACCGCATCCGGGGAGCCGTCGAAGCCGCCGACCTTGATGCCGGCGAGCTTGCCGGCTTCCTTCAGCGCCGCAACCGCGCCAAGCGCCATCTCGTCATTGCCGCTGATCACGGCGATGATGTCGGGATTGGCCTGCAGCATGCTCTGCATCTTGTCGTGGCCCTGGGTACGATCCCAGTTGGCGACCTGCGAAGCAGCCTTTTCGAGATCCGGGTACTGGCTCAGCACAGTCGCGTAACCGTTCGAGCGCGTAGCGGCGTTGTTGTCAGACGGGGCGCCGAGCAGTTCGACATATTTGCCCTTTTCGCCGACGGCCTGCACCCACTGCTGGGCACCGAGAGCAGCGCCTTGCGCGTTGTTGGAAACGAGCTGACCCTTGGCGAGGCCTTCCTGATTGATCTCGGCATTGACGAGGAACACCGGGATGTTGGCTGCAATCGCCTTCTTCACCGCACCGACAGAGCCGTCAGCGTTGGCCGGATCGAGGATGATCGCCACCGACTTGTTGGTGATGGCGGTGTCGATCAAATTGCTTTCGGTATTGGTATCGCCCTTGTGGGCGCCGACATTGGCTGTATAGCCAAGCTTCTCGGCCTCGGCCTTGGCGACGTTGCCCTCAGTCAGCCAGTAGGGGTTGGCCGGATCGTTGACGATGATCGAGATCAGGCCCGCGGCTGACGCGGCGGCCGTGAACCCGACGACCATCGCGGCGGCGAGCAGACTTTTCAGCATGGTTTTCATGTACATTCCTCCAATGATTACGCGGTGTTGCTGCCAGTTCACCTGGCAATCTTCCCTTGGGCAGGATTGGCCGGTTCGGCCTTCCCCCGTTTCTGAGAAGTCGGTTGGCCACCTGTCGCGCTTGGGAGCTTGCTACGGCGGCGATACTGAACGGCATTGAGGAGCACGGCGAGCACGATGACCGCGCCCGTGAACACTGTCTGCCAGTAGGATGAGATGCCGATGATCACCAGACCGTCGGACAGGAAGCCGATGACGAAGGCCCCGAGCAGGGTTCCGCGGATGTTGCCACGGCCGCCGGTCAGTGCCGCGCCGCCGATGACGACGGCCGCGATGGCCGTCAATTCGTAGGTGGTGCCCGCGGTCGGTCCCGCCGACGTCAACTGCGATGACAGGATCAGGCCGGCAATAGCGGCGCAGATGCCTGACAGCACATAGACCGAAATCTGCACCGTCTTGACCGGAACGCCGGACAGTTCGGCCGCGCGCTCGTTGCCGCCCGAGGCGTAGAGCCAGCGCCCGAAGGCGGTGCGGTTCAACACGATGCTGCCGATCAGCGCGATGACCACGAGAACCACGACGCCCGTCGGCACGCCGAACAAGCGGTTGAAGCCAAGCGCATCGAAGCCGGTGTTTCCGAGCTCCGGCTTGCCGCCGAGATTGTTATAGGTCAGGCCGCTGGTCATCAGCAGCGCCAGGCCGCGCGCCATGTACATGACGCCGAGCGTGGCGACGAACGCCGGAACCTTGAAGCGCGCAATGAGCACGCCGTTGATCAGCCCGACGACCGCGCCCAGCATGCAGGCCAGCACCGCAACCACCCAGACCGGCGGATAGAGAACGACGCCCAGCCAGGTCAGCGTCACCCCTTGCATCAGGAATCCGGCAACGACGCCGGCCAAACCCAGCGTCGACCCCACCGACAGATCGATGCCGCCATTGAGGATGACGAGCAGCATGCCGATCGCGAGGATTCCGAAGATGGCGACATGCGAAGCCATGGTCAGGAAGTTCGCCACCGAGAGGTAGTAGGGCGACAGGATCGAGAAGACGACGATGATGACGATCAGGGCAAAGAAGGCCCGGCCCTCGAGCAGCAACTTGGCGAGATCGAAGCCTTCGCTCGCGCTTGGACTGGACTGTTTTCTGGCCTGGCTGACGTCGGTCATGGGTCTGGGCTCCGAAATTCTGGTGATCAGGCGACCACGGCTTCGCCGGAGGCGGCCATGATCTGCTCTTTGGTGGCGTTGGCGCCGAATTCAGCTGAAATCCTGCCACGCCGCATGACGACGATGCGGTGGGCAATGCTGAGGCATTCGTTGACCTCAGAGGTCGAGAAGACGACCGCAAGCCCTTGAGCGGCGCGTTCGCTCAACAAGCGGAAGACCTCGGCCTTGGCGCCAACATCGATGCCGCGGCTCGGCTCGTCGAGGAGGATGACCTTGGGCTTGGTCGTCAGCATCTTGCCGATGACGACCTTCTGCTGATTGCCACCCGACAGCGATCCGATCATGGCGTTGCCACCTGCGGTCTTGACAGTCACCTTGCGGATCGAGTCTTCGACCAGCTCTCGCTCCCTGGAACGGGACAGAAACAGCCCCTTGGCGAACGCCTCGATGCTGGCAAGCGAGAGATTGCGGCCGACGGTCATCGTTTGCACCAGCCCGTCGCGCTGGCGGTCCTCGGGGACCAGCACAAGCCCTCTGGAGATGCGCTGGGCAATGCTCAACCCCGAGACGTCCTCGCCTTCCAGAAGCGCGCGACCGCCCGCCATCGGCACTCGTCCGGCG
>NZ_RZQI01000229.1:0-7510 GCF_003998335.1 Mesorhizobium sp. M7A.F.Ca.CA.002.05.1.1
GATTTCGACCGTCTCGCACGGTCGGCTCATCTATCGCGGGCAGGACGCCGCAGTGCTCTCCGGGCACGCCACACTGGAAGAAGCCGCCGCCATTCTCTGGGCTCTGCCGGAACCGGTGGCTTTCGAAGCACCGTCGCCGGATGTGCCCCATCAAGCCGGCCGGGCCTCGGCTTTTGCGCAACTTGCCGTGCTTGCCGGCCAAGGGCGCCCGTCGCTTGGGCGCAACCGGGCCTCGCTGCATGCCGATGCCGCGCACGCTGTCGGCGTGCTGGTCGCCGCGCTGGGCGCACCGGCAGGACCAGATCCCGTCCATCAGCGGCTGGCGCAGGCCTGGTCGGTGGACGCCGGCGGCGCCAATGCGATCCGCCGCGCGCTTGTCCTGCTTGCCGATCATGAACTGAATGCGTCGACCTTCGCCGCGCGCGTCGCAGCCTCGACCGGCGCGCCGCTGGCCGCTTGCCTGCTGGCCGGGCTCGCGACGCTGTCAGGCCCTCGCCATGGCGGTGCCGGCGAGGCGGTGATGCAACTGGCCGAGGATGCGGCCCGACATGGCGCCGATGCGACGATCCGGCGCTGGCTCAGCCACGACCGGCCATTGCCGGGGTTCGGTCATCAGCTCTATCCTGACGGCGATCCCCGAGGGGCGGCGCTTCTGTCGGTGATCGAGGTTGACGGCACACTATCTTCGCTGCGCGATGCTGCCCTTGCGGCGACCGGCGCGCTTCCCAATATCGACTTTGGGCTGGCAGCGCTGACGCGCAGCCTCGGCTTGCCGCGCGATGCGCCGTTTCGCCTGTTTGCGCTCGCACGCAGCGTCGGCTGGGCCGAGCACACGGTCGAACAGATCACAAGCGGAAGTGTCATCAGGCCGCGCGGCCGCTATGAGGGCGTGCTGGTGTAGGGTTGCAAGAGCGCCAAGCGCTCAGGACATCGTGTCGAGCTTGCGCTGCATGGCCGCGATCTGGTCCTTCAGTTCCTGAAGATCGTCGGGTTTTTCTGACGTTTCCTTCCTGGCCGGCTCGGGCGATGGCGCGGCGGCTGGCGCGGTGCCGGCGGGCGGGAACGGCGTGAACAGCCGCATCGCATTCTGGAACATTTCCATGTTGCGGCGTGTCTGTTCCTCCAGCGCCTTGATCGGCGTGGTGATCTTCATCATGTCGAGCGGCGACTTGCCGATCGCCCCCTTCATCTGCTCGCGAAAGCGCTCCTGCTCCTTGGAAAAGGCAAGCATCGACTGTTCGAGGAAGCTCGGCACGATCATCTGCATCTGGTCGCCGTAATAAGCGATGAGCTGGCGCAGGAACGGGATCGGCAGCATGTTCTGCCCGTCCTTGTTCTCCAGTTCGAAGATGATCTGTGTCAGCACCGGATGCGTGATGTCGTCGCCGGTCTTGGCGTCCTGGACGGTGAACTCCTCGCCCTTCTTGACCATCTCGGCGAGGTCCTCGAGCGTCACATAGGTGCTGGTGCCGGTGTTGTAGAGGCGGCGATTGGCGTATTTCTTGATGATGATCGGATCGTCTTTAGCGGCCATCTACATCCTCCCGGGGACACCGGCGCGCCTCTGAGCAAGCCGCCGATAACGATTGTGCCTTTTTTTTGAGGATATGCGCAAAAGCTTCACAATTCCAAGCAGTTTGTGCAGTGCGGGATCACTAAATGCTGCATAGCAGGCAAAATATGCTGCGCAGCAATGGACGAATGGTCGCCCTGGCAAGGCACGGCCTGCTTGCGGCGCATGGGCGCCATGCCCATTTCCGGTTTGACTTGGGGTTGGGAAAGGGCAAGAAAAGTCCCCAACGACAGAGCAACACCCTTGAAGTCTGGAGAAGAAAATGTCCGCTTCCATCGTCATTGCCAGTGCGGCGCGCACGCCGGTCGGCTCCTTCAACGGCGCCTTCGCCGCCACCCCTGCGCATGAACTCGGCGCCGTCGTCATCAGGGAATTGCTGTCGCGTGCCGGTGTCGAACCAGGCGAGGTCGACGAGGTCATCCTCGGCCAGGTGCTGACCGCCGCGCAAGGCCAGAACCCGGCCCGCCAGGCATCGATCAATGCCGGCCTGCCCAAGGAAACCACAGCCTGGGGCCTCAATCAGGTTTGCGGCTCGGGCCTGCGTGCCATTGCGCTCGGCATGCAGCAGATCGCCATCGGCGACGCCAAGGTGATCATCGCCGGCGGCCAAGAATCGATGTCGCTTTCGACGCATGCCCAGCACCTGCGCGCCGGCGTCAAGATGGGCGACTTCAAGCTGATCGACACCATGATCAAGGACGGGCTGTGGGACGCCTTCAACGGCTATCACATGGGCAACACCGCCGAAAACGTCGCGCGTCAGTTCCAGATCACCCGCGAAGACCAGGACCAGTTCGCGCTCGCCTCGCAAAACAAGGCCGAGGCCGCGCAGAAGGCCGGCAAGTTCAAGGACGAGATCGTCGCCGTCACCATCAAGGGCAAGAAGGGCGACACCATCGTCGACCAGGACGAATACATTCGCCACGGCGCCACGATCGACGACATGACCAAGCTGAAACCGGCTTTCGACAAGGACGGCACGGTGACCGCCGCCAACGCCTCCGGCATCAATGACGGTGCCGCCGGCGCGCTGCTGATGAGCGAGGCGGAAGCGGTGAGGCGCGGCATCACCCCGCTGGCACGCATCGTGTCCTGGGCAACCGCCGGCGTCGATCCGCAGATTATGGGCACCGGCCCGATCCCAGCATCGCGCAAGGCCTTGGAAAAGGCCGGCTGGTCGGTCGGCGATCTCGACCTGGTCGAGGCCAACGAGGCCTTTGCGGCACAGGCCTGCGCCGTCAACAAGGACATGGGCTGGGATCCCTCGATCGTCAACGTCAATGGCGGCGCCATCGCCATCGGCCACCCGATCGGTGCGTCCGGCGCCCGCGTCTTCAACACGCTGGTCTTCGAAATGCGCCGGCGCGGCGCCAAGAAAGGCCTCGCCACCTTGTGCATCGGCGGCGGCATGGGCGTCGCCATGTGCATCGAAGCACTCTGAAAAAGAAGTGAGTAGCAAATAGGGAGTAGTCAATAGGGAAGAATTGCGTCAGCGCGACGGGACGTAGATCCCTACTCGCTATTCGCTACTCCCTATTCGCTCTCCCGACCAAAGGGAGGGAACACGCATGACCAAGGTAGCAATCGTCACAGGCGGATCGCGCGGCATCGGCGCGGCGATCTCGATCGCATTGAAGACCGTCGGCTATTCGGTTGCCGCGAACTATGCCGGCAATGACGCCGCAGCGGCGAAATTCAAGGCCGAGACCGGCATTCCGGTCTACAAATGGTCGGTCGCCGACTATGATTCCTGCGCCGCCGGCATCAAGCAGGTCGAGGCCGATCTCGGCCCGGTCTCGGTGCTGGTCAACAATGCCGGCATCACCCGCGACGCCATGTTCCACAAGATCACGCGCGAGCAGTGGAAAGAGGTCATCGACACCAACCTGTCCGGCGTCTTCAACATGACGCATCCGCTGTGGAGCGGCATGCGCGACCGCAAGTTCGGCCGCGTCATCACCATTTCCTCGATCAACGGCCAGAAGGGCCAGGCCGGCCAGGTCAACTATTCCGCCGCCAAGGCCGGCGACATCGGTTTCAGCAAGGCTCTCGCTCAAGAGGGAGCACGCGCCGGCATCACCGTCAACGTCATCTGCCCTGGCTACATCGCCACCGAGATGGTCAAGGCGATTGACGAGAGGGTGCTCAACGACCGCATCATCCCACAAATCCCCGTCGGCCGCCTCGGCGAACCGGAAGAGATCGCGCGCTGCGTCGTCTTCCTCGCATCCGAAGATGCCGGCTTCATCACCGGCTCGACCATCACGGCCAATGGCGGCCAATACTTCGCCTGACGACGTGGCGATGTAGGAGATCGACGGGCCGGCACACCGGCCCGTTTCCGGCACGGTCCCTTTGACGTGCTCGCGACCGTAGCTGACCCAATTCGGCACGCAGAGGTTAACAGCCACCCGCCGCCCTGTGCGAAAGCTGCTTCGTAACCTGTGGATTCTCGGTGGATAAGCTGTTCACAACACAAGATATTGGGGTGAACAAATCGGGAAAATCGCGCCATCGCTGATTCGTCGCCGATTCGTTCCGGCTATGAGCCGAACGTTAACGACGACAGCCGGAATCGTCTGCCCAACTGCTTAACGCAGGTTAAGAAAGATCAACAATTTCATCATGTTGGTTGAGGCGCGCCTAGCCGCCGTGATTGTTTCCAGGCAAAGGTTAACGGCAACACCCTCTTAGCATGAAACGGGCCAGTTCAGCGATTCAGCATGTGGTGCGACTCGCGGCCGCGAAATCCACATGTAGCCGTGAACAAAAGCTGAATCTGCAGGAGTCACTGATTCGTCGCCGATTCGTTCCAGACTCGTTCTATCCGTTAATCCGCAGCCGATTGGAAGCTTGACAAAACCACCTTCTCGCCGCCGGCGGAACATTCCGCTTTCGCTTCGCGCCCGAAATCCCTATGTGTCGCCTGTCATACGCGCCATTTGAGGCACGCTCCCGACAACCAGAGGCCAGAAGCCTTATTTCCAGGTCCCAGAAGCCTTATTCTAGGTTGATGAACATCCAGCCCAAACACACAGAGCCGCTGATCCTGTCGGGCCGCGACGTGACCGCCGTGCTCGGGCCGACCAACACCGGCAAGACCCATCTCGCCATCGAGCGCATGGTGGCGCATGAGAGTGGGATCATCGGCCTGCCGCTCAGACTTCTGGCGCGCGAGGTCTACGCCCGCGTCTGCGAAAAGGTCGGCGCCCACAAGGTTGCGCTGATCACCGGCGAGGAAAAGATCCAGCCGCCGGGCGCCAGATATTCGGTCTGCACCGTCGAGGCCATGCCGCGCGAGACCGACGCCGCCTTTGTCGCCATCGACGAGGTGCAGCTCGCCGGTGACCTCGAGCGCGGCCACATCTTCACCGATCGCATCCTGCACCTTCGCGGCCGTCAGGAAACGCTGCTGCTGGGTGCTGCCACCATGCATGGCATCCTGCAGCGCCTGCTGAGGGGTGTCTCGGTGGTGACGCGGCCGAGGCTGTCGCATCTTGCCTATGCCGGTTCCAAGAAGCTGACCCGCCTGCCGCGGCGCACGGCGATCGTCGCCTTCTCCGCCGACGAGGTCTACGCCATCGCCGAGTTGATCCGCCGCCAGCAGGGCGGTGCCGCCGTCGTGCTCGGCGCGCTCTCGCCGCGCACCCGCAACGCCCAGGTGGCGCTGTTCCAGTCCGGCGATGTCGACTACCTCATCGCTACCGACGCAATCGGCATGGGTCTCAATCTCGATCTCGACCACGTCGCCTTCGCCCAGAACCGCAAGTTCGATGGCTTCCAGTACCGCAACCTGACCGCGGCCGAGCTCGGCCAGATCGCCGGCCGCGCCGGCCGGCATCTGCGTGACGGCACCTTCGGTGTCACCGGCCAGGTCGACCCGCTCGACGAAGAGCTGATCAAGAAGATCGAAGGCCACGATTTCGATCCGGTGAAGGTGCTGCAGTGGCGCACCGCGCATTTCGACTTTGCCAGCCTCGACGCGCTGAAGCGCTCGATCGAGACCAACGCTCCGGTCGAGGGACTGACGCGGGCATTGCCTGCCGTCGACGCACAGGCGCTCGAGCATCTGTCGCGCGACGAAGACATCCGCGCGCTCACCACCAATGCCAAGCGCGTGGCGCTGCTGTGGGAAGCCTGCGCGCTGCCCGACTACCGCAGGATCGCGCCGGCGCAGCATGCCGACCTCATTGCCTCGATCTACACGGACCTCGCACGCCACGGCCATGTCGACGAGAATTACATGGCCGAGCAGGTGCGCCGCGCCGACACCACCGAGGGCGACATTGACACGCTGTCGCATCGCATAGCCCAGATCCGCACCTGGACATTCGTGTCGAACCGGCCCGGCTGGCTGGCCGATCAGGCACACTGGCAGGAAAAGACGCGCGAAATCGAAGACAGATTGTCGGATGCGCTGCATGAGCGGTTGACGAAACGCTTCGTAGACCGCAGGACTTCCGTCCTCATGCGGCGCCTTAGAGAAAATACCATGCCTGAAGCCGAAATTAGCCCTACCGGAACCGTCCTTGTCGAAGGCCACCATGTCGGCGAGTTGCAAGGGTTCCGCTTCACCGCCGACCAGACCGCCGGCGGCGAAGACGCCAAGGCGGTGCGCACCGCTGCCCAGAAGGCGCTGGCCGCCGAGTTCGAATCGCGCGCCGAACGCTTCGGCGCCTGCGCCAATGGCGACATCGCGCTCGGCTCGGACGGCACGCTGCGCTGGATCGGCGCGCCGATCGGCACGCTTGTATCAGGCGAAGACGCGCTGAAGCCGCGGTTGGTGCTGCTGGCCGACGAACAACTGACCGGCCCGGCGCGCGACAAGGTTGCCGCGCGTGCCGAGCGTTTCGTCAATTTCCAGATCGAGTCGCTGCTGAAGCCACTGGTCGACTTGAAAAACGCCGACCAGATTTCCGGCATCGGCCGCGGCATCCCCTTCCAGCTGGTCGAGAATTTCGGCCTCATCAACCGCCGCGACATCGCCGAGGAGATGAAGTCGCTCGACCAGGAAGGCCGCGCCACCCTTCGCCGGCTTGGCGTGCGCTTCGGCGCCTACCATGTCTTCGTGCCGGCGCTGATCAAGCCGGCGCCTGCCGGACTGGTGACGCTGTTGTGGGCGCTGAAGAACGACGGCAAGGACAAGCCGGGTTTTGGCGACGTGGTCCATGCGCTCGCCTCGGGTCGCACCTCGGTGGTGATCGACCCTGCTTTCGACAAGACGTTCTATAAGCTTGCCGGCTACCGCAATCTCGGCCGTCGCGCCGTGCGCATCGACATACTGGAACGGTTGGCGGATCTGATCCGTCCGGCGACCAACTGGAAGCCCGGCCTCGGCCAGCGCCCGGACGGCGCCTATGACGGCCAGTCCTTCATGGTGACGCCGCCGATGATGTCGATCCTCGGCGCCACCGCGGACGACATGGAAGAAATTCTCAAGGGTCTCGGCTATCGTGCCGAGCCTAAGCCGGCCGTCGAGGTCAAGGCGCGGCTCGAAGCGCAGGACAACGCCGCCCGCGAAGCGGCGGTGGCGAAACTGGCGACGGAAGAAGCTGAACGAGCCGAGCAGGCCAAATCGGCCGAAGCCGCGGCAACGGATGCCGCAGCAGAGGCAGCCGTCGAAGAGTCGGAGGCGGCATCGGACGCAGTGGCCGTTTCGGAAACCGCGGCCGAAATTCCCGCCGAAATCACCTCCGACGCCGCGGCGGAACCTGCTTCGCCTGCCGTGGAAGAACAGGCGGACGCTCCGGTCGAAACCGTGCAAGACGAAGCGCCTGTTGCCGAGGCTGCTGCTGAACCGGCACCGGCTGAACCGCAGGCAGAGGCTGAAGCTGCCGAGACTGAAGCCGCAGCGGCAGAAGAAGCCGCAACGGCCGACCTGGCGGCAAATGCCGCGCCCGCAACGGACGCCGCGCCGGACGAACCTGTGGCGGTGAT
>NZ_RZQI01000230.1:0-7510 GCF_003998335.1 Mesorhizobium sp. M7A.F.Ca.CA.002.05.1.1
CGTCAACCGCATGCCGATGCTGGCGACCGCCGGCATCCACACCTTCTTCAATGGTCCTGAGAGTTTTACGCCCGACGACCGCTACTATCTCGGCGAGGCGCCGGAACTGGCCGGCTACTGGATGGCGACCGGCTACAATTCGATCGGCATCGTCTCATCCGGAGGCGCCGGCATGGCGCTGGCGCAGTGGATCAACGATGGCGAAGCCCCCTTCGACCTGTGGGAAGTCGACATCCGCCGCGCACAGCCGTTCCAGAAGAACCGCCGCTACCTCAAGGAGCGCGTCTCCGAAACGCTCGGCCTGCTCTATGCCGACCATTTCCCCTACCGCCAGATGGCGACCTCGAGGAATGTCAGGCGTTCGCCGCTGCACGAGCATCTGAAGGCGCGCGGCGCCGTTTTCGGCGAAGTCGCCGGTTGGGAGCGCGCCAATTGGTTCGCACGCGAGGGCCAGGAGCGCGAATACCGCTATTCCTGGAAGCGCCAGAACTGGTTCGACAACCAGCGCGAAGAACACCTCGCGGTCAGGAATGGCGTCGGCCTGTTCGACATGACCTCGTTCGGCAAGATCCGTGTCGAGGGCCGCGACGCTCGGCACTTCCTGCAAAGACTATGCGCCAACGACATGGACGTCGCCCCGGGCAAGATCGTCTACACCCAGATGCTCAACCAGCGCGGCGGCATCGAGAGCGACCTGACGGTCTCGCGGCTGTCGGAAACGGCTTTCTTCCTCGTCGTCCCCGGCGCCACGCTGCAGCGCGACCTGGCTTGGTTGCGCAAGCACGTCGCCGACGAGTTCGTCGTCATCACCGACGTGACGGCGGCCGAAAGCGTGCTCTGCCTGATGGGCCCGGACGCGAGAAAGCTGATCCAGAAGGTCAGCCCCAACGATTTTTCCAATGATAAAAATCCGTTCGGCACGTTCCAGGAGATCGAGATCGGCATGGGCCTGGCCCGCGCGCATCGCGTCACCTATGTCGGCGAACTCGGCTGGGAACTCTATGTCTCGACCGACCAGGCGGCTCATGTCTTCGAGGCGATCGAGGAGGCAGGTGCGGATGTCGGCCTGAAACTCTGCGGCCTGCACACGCTGGATTCCTGCCGCATCGAAAAGGCCTTCAGGCATTTCGGCCACGACATCACCGATGAAGACAATGTGCTGGAAGCCGGCCTTGGCTTCGCGGTGAAGACCGCCAAGGGCGACTTCATCGGCCGCGAAGCCGTGCTGCGCAAGAAGGAAGCCGGCCTGTCACGCCGGCTCGTTCAGTTCCGTCTGAAGGATCCAGAGCCCCTGCTCTTCCACAACGAGGCGATCCTGCGCGACGGCAAGATCGTCGGCCCGATCACTTCAGGCAATTACGGCCATCATCTCGGCGGCGCCGTTGGGCTGGGCTATGTGCCTTGCAAGGGCGAGAGCGAGGCGGATGTGCTGGCCTCAACCTACGAGATCGAGATCGCCGGCGAGCGCTTTGCGGCGGAAGCGTCGCTGAAGCCGATGTATGATCCGAAGTCAGAACGGACAAGGATGTAGCACCCCTCTTCCTTCGCCCCGTTTACGGGGAGAAGGTGGCCCGAAGGGCCGGATGAGGGGCGGCGCCAACCTCTGCAATGTTCGTGCTGCCCCTCATCTGCCTGCAGGCATCTTCTCCCCGTGGAGCGGGGAGAAGGACGCCAATTCCCTCAAAACCGCTCCAACTTCGCCCGCACCTTCGCCAGAAACGCCGCCCGCGTTGCCGGCGTCGAGGCATCCATCAGATAGTGCGCCAGGAAAAACGTCCGGCAGCGCGTCGCGCACAGCGCCCGCATGCCGCGCAGCAGGGTCTTGCGTCCCGGCTGGCCGACGACGACGCTCCACCAGGTCGGCGCGCCGCAGGTTGTGATGACGCCGACCTTGGTCACATGCGTCATCAGCGACTTGATCCGTCCCTTGCCGGCCGGCAGCTTGAAGGCGACGTCCGTCGCCCACACCCGGTCGAGCCAGCCCTTCAGCATCGCTGGCAGCCCGTACCACCATGTCGGATAGACGAACAGGATCGCCTCGGCCCAGTTGAGCAGTTCGAAGTGCGGCTTCAGTGCCGGGTCCTGCGGCGCCTGGTCATTGTAGGAGCGCCGCTCATCGCAGCCCATCACCGGGTCGAATTTCTCCGCATAGAGGTCGAGCAGCCGCACCTCCCAGCCTCGTCGCGTCAGCACGTCCACGGCGGTGTCGCGGATGGCCGCGCAAAAGCTCTCGGGCACCGGATGGCAGTAAACCACCAGCGCGCGCATCAGAAGGCATCCATGCTGGCCGCGACCTTGGTCATGAAGGCCTTGCGCGTTTGGTCGGTAGACAGGTTCATCGCGTAGTACGCGAGATAGCTCACCGGCGCGCCCGGTTTTACGGTGGCGCGCAGCATGCGCTTGATCAGCTTGCGTGGCGGATCGCCCATCAGCATGGCGCGGAACCGGCTGCCGCCATAGGTGGTCACCGCTGCAACCTTGCGTATGTTGTGCAGAGACGGCTGCGCCTTGCCATCGACCAGTTTGAACGACACGCCGGGCAGGAAGACGCGATCGAAAAAGCCTTTCAGGATCGCTGGAAAGCCATAGTTCCAGACCGGATAGGAAAGCACCAGCGCATCGGCGCGCAGCAGGCGTTCGACATAAGGCGCGGCAGCGTCAGCGGCGCCGCGTTGGCTGTGGTAGTCCAGTCTTTCCTGGCGCGTCATCCGCGGATCGAAATCCTCCGCGTAGAGATCGCAGTCGTCCACCGCATGGCCCGCCGCTGTCAGCCGCTCTACGATCATGCGGTGCAGGCCGGCATTGAAGCTGGTCTCGACCGGATGGGCGTAAAGGACGAGGATGTTCATCGGAGGACATCCTGCAGGTCAGCGCGAGGCACCCCCCTCTGCCCTGCCGGGCATCTCCCCCTCAAGGGGGAAGATTGGCGGTTTCCGCGTTGCTGCCTATCTGCGACGTTGATGGTTAGCGAAAGCAGCGCGGCAGTCTGATCTCCCCCCTTGAGGGGGAGATGGCCGGCAGGCCAGAGGGGGGTGCAGCGCCACACGCTGGTCATCAGCTTGCCCTCTGCAGCCCCTTGAAAAGGAATGTCCGGCCCGACCGGTAGTCATAGTCCGGGTTCTCCCAGGCGATCATCTTGCCGGGGTTGAGCAGGCCTTGCGGATCGGTTTCGCGCTTGAAGGCAAGCTGCACCGCGTCGGTCTGCTTCATGCCGCCCTCTTCCAGCGTGTAGCGATGCGGGTTGAAGATCGGGCAGCCATTCGCTTCATGCAGACGCACGATCTCGTCGAGCCGCGCCTCGGTGGTGAACTTGACCAGCGGCAGGCCGAAGCAGGTGATGTTGCCGTCCAGCCGTACGAACTCCAGATGCGAGAACACCTCGCCGGGAAACATCGCATCCATCTTCTCGACCAGCGCCAGCTGGTTGGGAAAGGGATAGAGCGACTGCAGATAGGTAATCGAAGGATCGACGCGCAGCGCCCTCAGCGTGGTGTGGTTCCAGGCCAATTCATAGGCCGGCGGCAGGCCCTTTTTCTCGTCCGGCGTCGCCGTGGCCGCATTGTAGATCACCTCGCCACCGGCACGGCGGGTGAAGGCAAGGAAAGCGTCCAGCCCGTGCCGCGCCACCATGACGACGCAGATGCTTTGCCCTTCCCGGAGGAACTTCTGGTGCCGCTTGAAATAGAGTTGCGGCACGGGTGCGGCTATCGGCGTGATCAGCTTGGTCAGGATACCGTCCTGACATGCCAGCGCATTGCCATACCGGGCGACATCCATGAAAGCGTCGAAGCCAACGATGACATCGATCCATTCATAGGCCGCGGTCAGCGGCATCTCGACCTCCGATATGATGCCGTTGGTGCCATAGGCGTGGGTGACCTTGTGCAGATCCTCGCCGGTGAGTTCGAGCGCTTTCGGTTCGGCCTCCATCGTCACCACACGCAGGCGCAGCACATTGCCGAAATCGCGCAGGCCGCCGAAATTGATCGAACCGACGCCGCCCGAACCGCCGGCGATGAAGCCGCCGATCGAAGCGGTGTTGTAGGTGGACGGCGACAGCCGCAGTTCCTGCCCGGAATGCGCCCGCGTTGCCTTGTCGATATCGGCCAGGATGGCCCCCGGCCCGGTCACCACGCGACCTGGCGCGATCGACTTGATCTCGTTCATCTCGGCAAGGTTGAGCACGACGCCGCCGGAGAGCGGCATCGCCTGGCCGTAATTGCCGGTGCCGCTGCCGCGCGGCGTCACCGGCACGCCATGGCGGTGACAGGCGGCAAGCACGCGGATCAGTTCGGCCTCGTTCTTCGGCGTCACGATCAGGTCGCCGGTGACATGGTCCAACTGCTGCTTCAACACCGGGCTGTACCAGTAGAAATCGCGGCTCTTCTGCTGGACGATGGCCGGATTGTCGTCGACCTTCAGGCCTTCGAGATCGCGTTTGAGCGCCGAAACGTCCATTATCCCACCATCAGTTCGTCGAGTTCGGCATAGTCGGGCAATTGCCGGTCGATCGCCTTGCCGCCGCGCACCACGATGCGATCCGATTCGGGTCGCGAGAGCAATTCCGTCCAGCTTCGGCCTTTGAACAGGATGAAATCGGCATCGCCGCCGGCGGCAAGCGTGCCGAAGCCATCAAGCCGCATCACCTTGGCCGGCGTCGCGGTGACCGCTTGCGGCCAGTCGGCGACCGGATGGTCCAAATGCAGGATGCGCGTCGCCATGCGGTAGACCTCCAGCATGTCGAGATCGCCATAGGCGTAGAAGGGATCACGCGTGTTGTCGGAAGCGACTGCCACCGGAATGCCCCTCGCCTTCATCTCGTGCAGCAGCGTCACACCGCGCCAGCGCGGCGTGGTTTGGTCGCCGCGCCGGTCCTGCAGATAGAGATTGCACATCGGCAGCGAGACGACGGCGAGCCCGGCCTTCGCCACTTTGTCCAGCGTATCGAGCACATCGAGGTCCGGCTGGCGCGCGAGCGAGCAGCAATGGCCGACGAGGATCTTTCCTTCGAAACCGTTCCAGAGAGCGGCCTCGGCGATCTTCTTCAACGATATGGCGGAGATATCATCGGTCTCGTCGGCATGGAAATCGAGATCGAGGCCATGCTTGATCGCTTGCGCGAAGACATGGTCGAGCAGTTCTTCGAGGTCCGGCACCATATAGGTGACGACACCGAGCACGCCCTTTGCCGCGGCAACCCTTTTTGCCAGTCTGTCGAACCACTTTTTGTCGCGCACGCCTTCGATGCCGAGCAAACAGGCGCCCTGCAATTCGATACGGCCGCACCATGCCTCGCGCATCGTCTCGAACACTGGCCAGGAGATCTCCTCCTGCGGCGCGACGCTGTCGATGTGGGTGCGCAGCGCCCGGGTGCCATG
The DNA here is from genome assembly GCF_003998335.1 of Mesorhizobium sp. M7A.F.Ca.CA.002.05.1.1. Classification (NCBI taxonomy): domain Bacteria; kingdom Pseudomonadati; phylum Pseudomonadota; class Alphaproteobacteria; order Hyphomicrobiales; family Phyllobacteriaceae; genus Mesorhizobium; species Mesorhizobium sp. M7A.F.Ca.CA.002.05.1.1. Next base: position 5,379 of record NZ_RZQI01000230.1, read on the forward strand.
GGCGTAGGCGCAGCGCAGTGAAAAATCCATCCGCCGCGCCAAATCCTCGGCGCTCCAGCGTGCCACGCGATCGGCTCCGGCGGCATTCAGCGCGCCCATGAAGGTGCCATCGGGATTTGGTTTCCGCGGCCAGATATGGCCTTTGTCGATATGCGTGTGGCAGTCGACGAAGCATGGGAGGATTATACGGCCGGCGAGGTCAATCGCATCGGCGGATCGGCCATGCGCGGTGATGCTGGAAATCTTCCCGTCGGCCACAGCGATGTCGGCAAGCCCGAAGCCGTCAGCATCGAAGGGCGCGGAAAGGCCTGGTGCCAGTGAGCGATGAAGGCGAACATTGGCGAGATGGTAAGAGCCGAAGGTTGGTATCAAGCGTTGCCCCCCTCTGTCCTGCCGGACATCTCCCCCTCAAGGGGGGAGATTGGCAGCGTCCGCGCCGGATCTTTTTTTTCAACGTTGGAGATTGGCGAAGGTCGTGACAACAGCCAATCTCCCCCCTTGAGGGGGAGATGTCCGGCAGGACAGAGGGGGGCGCTTCGCGCCAACCTTTCAGTCATCCTAGCGCTCCTGCTTCAGCGCGCTTTCGTGCCAGCGCCGCAAAATGAGATGCGAAATCAGCGACAGCACGAGGAAGATCAAAATGCCGGTCAGCGAGATCAGGAACAGCGCCGCGAACAGCCGCGGCGCGTTGAGCCGGTAGCCGGCCTCGATGATGCGCGAGGCAAGGCCGGACGACTGGCCGGTGGTGCCGGCGACGAACTCCGCCACCACCGCGCCGATCAGCGACAGGCCTCCGGCGATCTTCAGCCCACCGAGGAAATAGGGCATCGCGGCCGGCAGCCTGAGATAGCGCAGTTGCTGCCAGCGCGTCGCGCCGTTGAGCTTGAACATGTCGCGCAGATTGCGGTCGACGGAGTTGAGGCCAAGCGTGGTGTTGGACAGGATCGGAAAGAAGGCGACGATCCAGGCGCACAGCAGAAGCTTGGTCGTCTGGTCGTTCACATAGATGTTGATCAGCGGAAAGATCGCCACGATCGGCGTCACCTGCAGCACGATGGCGAAGGGGAAGAACGACATCTCCACCCATTTCGATTGTGCGAACAGCACCGCCAGCCCGACCCCGCCGATGACCGCCAGAGCCAGGCTGAGGAAGGTGATGCGCAAGGTCACCAGCAGCGAGGAAAACAGCAAGCCGGCATCGTTGTAGAGTGTCCACAGAACCACGCCCGGGCGTGGCAGGATGTATTGCGGAATCTCATTCCAGACGCAGATGCGATCCCACAGCCAGATCGCCAGGATCATGATCGCCAGCGGCAGCACCCATCGGCCGATCCGCTCGAACCGCGCCTGGCGCACGCGGCGCGCCTCCTCGGGGTCGAGTTCGAGCGCCCGCTCGTCAATGGCCGTCATGATGCGCGCCTGCTGTTGAATTGATGGCCTTGACCAGCACATCGGAAGCCTGACGGCACAGTGCCGCATAGTCGGGCGAGGTGCGAAACGCCTCATCGCGCGGATAGGAGGCCTCGATGGCAAGTTCGTCGAACACCCGGCCCGGCCGCGCCGCCATGACAACGACGCGGTTGGACAGGAACACGCTTTCAAAGACGCTGTGGGTGACGAAGACGACGGTGAAGCGTTCGTCCTGCCACAGTTCCAGGAGATCATTGTTGAGCTTGAAGCGGGTGATCTCGTCGAGTGCCGCGAACGGTTCGTCCATCAGCAGCACGCGCGGTTTGGTCACCATGGCGCGTGCGATCGAGACGCGCATCTTCATGCCGCCGGACAGTTCGCGCGGCACCGCGTCTTCGAAACCGGTCAGGTGAACCCGCGCCAGCATTTCCGTCACCGCAGGTGCCGCCTTGGCACGGGAAATACCTTTCAGCCGCAGCGGCAGCCAGACATTGTCGAAGATGTTGGCCCAGGGCAGCAGCGTCGGCTCCTGAAAGACGAAGCCGATGTTCGAGCGGTCAGCTGAGCCGCCGCCGCGCCAGTCGAGCACGCCGGAGGTCGGCGTCGACAGGCCGGCGATCAGCCGCAGCGCCGTCGACTTGCCGCAACCCGACGGCCCGAGCAGGCTGAGGAAATCGCCTTCCCTGATGGTCAGGTCGACATCGTTGAGCGCCGTCACGCCG
>NZ_RZQI01000022.1:0-17795 GCF_003998335.1 Mesorhizobium sp. M7A.F.Ca.CA.002.05.1.1
GCCTTTCTCGGCATGCGGCATCTTCAGGTAACGGGAGGGTACCGCCGGTTCGGAAGATGCCAGCATTGCCTCAGGCTCTGACAACGAAAAGATTCAAGGCCTCACCTGTCCCGACCCGCGCACGCGGTATTTGAACGAGGTCAGCTGCTCGACGCCGACCGGTCCGCGCGCATGCATCTTGCCGGTGGCTATGCCGATCTCGGCGCCCATGCCGAACTCACCGCCATCGGCGAACTGCGTCGATGCGTTGTGCAGCAGGATCGCCGAATCGATCTCGTTGAAGAATCTTTCGACGGCTTGCGCGTCCTCGGCGACGATCGCCTCGGTGTGATGCGAGGAAAACGTCTCGATATGCTCGATGGCACCGGCAACGCCGTCGACCAGCTTCACCGCGATGATGGCGTCGAGATATTCAGTCACCCAGTCGGCATCGATCGCCGGCTTGGCATCGAAAAACACTTTCAGCACGTCGGCATCGGCATGGATTTCGCAACCCGCCGCGCGCAGTGCGTCGAGGATCGGCACCAGATGGGTGGAGGCGACCGCCTGGTCGACCAGCAGCGTCTCGGCGGCACCGCAGACGCCGGTGCGCCGCATCTTGGCGTTGACGGCTATCCGCACCGCCATGTCGAGATCGGCCGAGCGGTCGATGTAGAGATGGCAGATGCCTTCGAGATGCGCGAAAACCGGCACCCGTGCCTCAGCCTGCACGCGCCCGACGAGGCTTTTGCCGCCGCGCGGGATGATGACATCCAGCGTGCCGCCGAGGCCCTTCAGCATCTCGCCAACGGCGGCGCGATCGGTGGTCGGCACCAGCTGGATGGCGTCTTCCGGCAGGCCGGCTTGCTTCAGCCCTTCGACCAGGCAGGCATGGATGGCGGCTGATGAATTGAGCGAATCCGAGCCGCCACGCAGGATCACCGGATTGCCTGCCTTGAGGCACAGCGCGCCGGCATCGGCGGTGACGTTCGGGCGGCTCTCATAGATGACGCCGACGACGCCGAGCGGTGTGCGCACACGCTCGATATGCAGGTCGTTCGGCCTGTCCCATTGCGCCATCACATCGCCGACCGGATCGCGCAGCGCGGCGATTTCCCTGATGCCGTCGGCCATGGCGCGAATGCGCGCCGGATCGAGCTTCAGCCGATCCATGAAGGAGGCGGAAAGCCCGGATTCCTGGCCGTTCGAGACATCGATGGCGTTGGCGTCGAGAATGTCCTGCTCACGAGCGACGATCGCCTCTGCCATGGCGAGGAGTGCGGCGTTCTTGGCGGCGGTCGTGGCAATGGCCAGCGGTCGGGCGGCAGCGCGGGCACAACGGCCGATATCGGCCATCGTTGCTACGGTGTCATCCCCGGATTTTTCATGCAGTTTCAGCATGGCTCATCCTCCGCTTACATCGCCACCGACCGTGACTTGGTCACCGGCCCCTGTTTGGTCGCCGGCCCGTACTTGGTCACCCGAATGGCTCACCACAAGGTCGTCGCGGTGGATCATCGCCGAACGCGCCTCGTAGCCGAGCACGGTTTCGATCTCGGTCGTCTTCAGGCCCGCGATCCTTACGGCATCGGCCGCATCGTAGGCAACCAGCCCGCGCGCGATCTCGCGGCCCTCGGGCGACAGGATCGCCACCGTGTCGCCGCGCGAGAAATTGCCGCTGACCAGCTTGACGCCGGCCGGCAGCAACGACTTGCCCGACAGCAGCGCACCGATGGCGCCGGCATCGACCGTAAGCCGGCCGGCCGGTTCGAGCTGGCCGGCGATCCAGGTCTTGTAGCCCTTGACCGGGTTGCTGCTCGGCCGAAAGAAAGTAGCGCGCTCGCCGCGTTCGATCGCCATCAGCGGCGACAACCGCGTGCCCGACGTGATGATCATCGCGGTGCCGGCGGCGGTGGCGATCTTGCCGGCATCGAGCTTCGTGCGCATGCCGCCGCGCGACAGCTCGGAAGCGGCCGCACCCGCCATCGCCTCGATATCGGGCGTGATGCGGTCGACCACTGGAATGAATTTGGCCTGGGGGTCACGCGCCGGCGGCGCCGTATAGAGGCCATCGATGTCGGAGAGCAGTACCAGGAGGTCGGCGCCCATCATGGTGGCGACGCGAGCCGCCAGCCGGTCATTGTCGCCATAGCGGATTTCGGACGTCGCCACCGTGTCGTTTTCGTTGATGACCGGCACCGCCTTCATCTTGAGCAGCGTCGAGATCGTTGCCCGCGCATTGAGATAGCGGCGGCGCTCCTCGGTGTCGCCGAGCGTCAGCAGGACCTGGCCCGATTTCAGGCTGCCCTTGCCGAGCGCATCCGACCACGCGCCGGCCAATGCGATCTGCCCGACGGCTGCCGCGGCCTGGCTCTCTTCGAGCTTCAAGGCGCGCTTGCCGAGACCAAGGATCGTGCGGCCAAGCGCGATGGCGCCGGACGAGACGACAAGGATTTCAGCGCCGCCCTTGGCCAGCGCCGCAATGTCGTCGGCGAGCGAGGCCAGCCAGTCGCGCTTCAGGCCTGTCGCGCGGTCGACGAGCAGCGCCGAGCCGATCTTGACGGTGATGCGCCGATATTTTCCCAGCGACTGCATCGTCCTACTTTTCCCAGCGCGTCTCGACTGGCGCAGCGATCTGCGCACGCGCCTCGGCCACCACCGACATCAGCGCCCGCAGCACCGCCTCGACACCCTCGCCGGTGACGGCCGACAACAGCATCGGCGCGCGGCCGGCGGCGCGCTTCAGCGAGGCGACTTTCTTCTTGCGCGCATCGGCGTCGAGCGTGTCGACCTGGGACAGTGCCACGATCTCGACCTTGTCGGTCAGGCCGTTGCCATAGGCCTCAAGCTCCGCGCGGACGGTCTTGTAGGCTTTGCCCGGATTTTCCTCCTGCGCCGAAACCAGATGCAACAGCACACGCGTGCGCTCGACATGGCCAAGGAAGCGGTCCCCGATGCCGACACCCTCATGCGCGCCTTCGATGAGGCCCGGAATATCGGCGATGACGAATTCGCGCGCGTCGATGCGGGCAACGCCGAGGCCGGGATGCAGCGTCGTGAACGGATAGTCGGCGATCTTCGGCTTGGCCGCGGTGACGGCGGCCAGGAATGTCGACTTGCCGGCATTCGGCAGCCCGACCAGTCCGGCATCGGCGATCAGCTTCAGCCGCAGCCAGATGTTGAGCTCCTGCCCCGGCAGGCCGGGGTTGGCGCGGCGCGGCGCCTGGTTGGTCGAGGTCTTGAAATGCTGGTTGCCGAAGCCACCATTGCCGCCCTTGGCGAGCAGAAAGCGCTGGCCGACCACGGTCAGGTCGCAGATCAGCGTCTCGTTGTCTTCTTCGAACACCTGCGTTCCCGCCGGCACTTTCAGCGTGACATCGGCGCCCTTGGCGCCGGTCATGTTGCGGCCCATGCCGTGGACGCCGGTCTTGGCCTTGAAATGCTGCTGGTAGCGGTAGTCTATCAGCGTGTTCAACCCGTCGACGGCCTCCAGCCAGACATCGCCGCCACGGCCGCCATCACCGCCGTCCGGCCCGCCGAACTCGATGAACTTTTCGCGCCGGAACGACACCGAACCAGCGCCACCGTCACCGGAGCGGATGTAGACCTTGGCTTGATCGAGAAATTTCATGGGATTGTACAGTTTCTACTAGTGGCCTTGCGGCATTGCTCTAAACCTTGGCCCTTGCTCTAAACCAAGGCGCGGCGAAGGGCGAGGCCGTTTTGTGACAATGGCCGCGCGGGATCGGCCGGAGAGATGCCGGAATGAAGCTTGTAACCTACAATATCCAGTACGGCATCGGCCTCGACGGGCAGTACGATGTCGGACGCATCGCTGATGCTGTACGCGGCGCCGATGTGATCGCTCTGCAGGAGGTGACCCGCAACAATCCCAGGAACGGCGGCCGCGACATGGTCGCCGAGATCGGCGAGGCGCTGCCCGACTACTTCGCCGTCTATGGCAGCAATTTCGAGGCCAATATCGGTTCGCACATCGACAATGGCCGCGCCATCACGAAAACCTTCCAGCTCGGCAACATGGTGCTGTCGAAAACGCCTATTCATCTGTCGCGCAACCTGCTTTTGCCGCGCAGCCGCAGCTTTGAGATGATGAACTTCCAGCGTGGCGCGCTGGAAGCGCTGATCGAGACGCCGCTTGGTTTCATCCGCTTCTATTCCATCCATCTCGATCACCGCAGCCCCGTCGAACGCGCCAGCCAGATCCAGTTCCTGCGCCAACGCATGCTGAACTACGCGCTCGAAGGCGGCGCGCTGTCCGGCGTCGCCGAGATCGGCCTGCCGGAATTGCCGCATCCCGAAGCCTTTGTCGGTATGGGCGATTTCAACATGTTGGCCGGCTCACCCGAATATATCGAACTCGCCGGCCGGCCGGATCATGAATTCGGCATGCCGCTGACCGCCGACTTCGCCGTTGATGCCGCCTTGCGCCTGAACGCCACCGGCGACGATCTCATCAGCTGGGTCGATCCCAGGCAACCCACCGATCCCAGCCGCCACAAGCGCATCGACTACATCTTCACCAGCGCGTCGCTCGCCAGGTCCCTGCAGCGCCTGTGGGTCGACCGAAAGGCCGTCGGCTCGGACCACCTGCCGGTCTGGGTCGAACTGGGCTGATCCAAGTTTGCCTCCCATTGGTTTCGCGCCGTACCCGATGTGTGTCGAGATTCAGGTCAGGCCGAGCCGAGAATAGTGGCTTCCGAGAACCGGAGCGGAGTGTACTTTTCGTACGCGAGCACCGGAAGCGCAGGAAACCGCCATTCGCAGGCCGGCCTCACCTGAATATCGGCACACATCAAAAGTGGACCCAGTTCCGCAAGCTCGTCCAGGTCTTGCGATCGAGCCGGTAGCGCTCGACGGGAACCTGGCCGGCGACAATCGAGTTCAGCATGCCCTGGCCGGCATATTGGAACCCGCATTTGTGGATGACGCGGCGCGAGGCCGGATTGATGACCCGTGTCGAGGCATGCAGAACCTGGATCGACGTCCTCTGGAAGGCGAGGTCGACCAGCGCGTGCGCCGCCTCGGTCGCATAGCCCTTCTTCCAGTGCGGCTCGCCGATCCAGTAACCGAGCTCCAGCCCGCGATCGGTGGTGTTGAGACCGGCGCAGCCGACGAAAGTGTCGGTGCCGGCCAGCGTCAGGGCATAAGCGATACCGGCCCGGCGCGACTTGGTCATGGCCAGGAAAGAGCGCGCCTCGGCCTCGCCATAGGGGTGCGGCATGCGGGCCAGCATTTCGGCGACATGGCGGTTGTCGGCAAGTTCGACCAGTTGCGCGATATCGCCTTCGTGAGGCGCCCGCATCACCAGTCGCTCGGTGACCAGCACCGGACAATCTATCGCGTAACTTTCGTCTTCTGAGTCTTCCGCTTCGGCAACCATTTGAAAGTCCTCCAGGCACAAGAAAAAGGGGAGATGGAAACCCATCTCCCCTGATCCTTTTCCTGGCTTTGCCAGACACCGGTCCCGAGATGGGCGCCGGTGTTCTAGTGCGGAACCGGCTACTCCGCGGCTTTGGCAATCGGGTTGACCGATACGTAGGTTCGGCCGTTGGCTTTTTTGTTGAACGTCACGGCGCCGGTCTCGAGCGCAAAAAGCGTATGGTCCGTGCCCATGCCGACATTGACGCCGGGATGCCACGTGGTGCCGCGTTGACGAATGATGATGTTGCCCGGGATGACGGCTTCGCCGCCGAACTTCTTCACGCCCAGACGCTTGGAATGCGAGTCGCGACCGTTGCGCGACGAGCCGCCAGCTTTCTTGTGTGCCATCTAACTAACTCCGTTGCGCCGCAAGGCGCCTAAAAGGCCTTATGAACGCGTTCGCGTTCCGTTTCAAGTCCGATCCGGCGACCAGGTCGCCAGAAAATTACTTCGCAGCCAATTCCTTGGCCTGCTCGCGCCAGTCCTTGATCTGGTCGGCGCTGAAGGACATGTGCTCGTCGATCTTGGCGACATCCTTGTCGGTCAGCTTGGCGAGCTGCGCGAAGGTGATGATGCCCTGCTCGTTGAGATCCTTGGCTGCGACCGGGCCGATGCCCTTGATCACGGTCAGATCGTCCGGCTCACCCTTCGGCGCCTTGAACAGCGGCACTGCCGCGGTCTCGGCTGCCTTGGCCTTGGGCTCCTTCTTCGGCGCGGCTTCCGCCTGCACCTCGGTGGCGGCCTCGGCCTTCACCTTCTTCGGCGCCTTGACCGATGCCGTCTTCGTCGGCTTGGCGCCACCCAGCAGGATCTCGGAGATCCGCACGGTGGTCAAAAGCTGACGATGGCCGATCTTGCGGCGCGAATTCTGCCGGCGGCGCTTCTTGAAGGCGATGACGGTGCGGTTCTTGCCCTGCTCGACGACTTCGGCGGTGACCACCGCGCCATCGACGAACGGCGCGCCGAACGTGACATTCTCGCCTTCGCCATGTGCAAGGACGTGGCCGATCTCGACCATATCGCCGACATTGGCTTCGACTTTTTCGATCTTCAGGAGATCGTTGGCGGCAACGCGATACTGCTTGCCACCCGTTTTAATGACTGCGAACATTTTTTGCCTTTCGCTGTTCGGTCGGCCTTGATGAACCGCCTGAGGCAGTTCAGCCGTCTTTTTGTCAGTCTGCGGGTTCAAAAAACAAGCGGCGCGGAAGAACCCTCCACGCCGATTGCGCGCTGTCCCTAACCGAAGGTTGGGGGCGAGTCAAGGCAAACCAGCCGCGCCGTTTCGAGACCGTCATTGGCGGGCACGGACCGGCTGTGCCGACATGCCCACGGCGTTGCCCCCGCCTGGGCTGAGGATGGGTGACTGGTCGGCAATCTGCCTCGGGCCTCGCTGTACCCACCAGCCCGTGAATCCGCCGCTTGCCAAGCAAGCCAAATAACTGACGGATTGGCCTTGTAACCTGCCCGTTCAGCCGTTATCTAGTGCGCCGCGCCGGCAACGGCCGACCATGACCGCGGAGAGGTGGCAGAGTGGTCGAATGCACCGCACTCGAAATGCGGCATGGGTGCAAGCCCATCGGGGGTTCGAATCCCTCCCTCTCCGCCATATAGCTTCCATAAAAATCCTTTCCTTTCAAAAGCTTCCTTGTTGCACTTGACCAGCACGAAGCGAAACATATCTTAGACTGTGTAACAAACTGTGTAACATTAGAGAAAGATAATGCGACGTTCCGCAGCGCCAAAGCCGCATAAACGTGAAGGCATCTGGTATCTCGTCCGCAGGGTGCCGAAGGAATTCGCGGCGTTTGATCGCCGCTGCCTAGTACGCATTTCCACGGGCGTCGCCGTGGCTGACGATCCCCGCGGTGTACGGGCGCGAGATGCAGTGCAAAGCCTCGGCGCGGGGCTGGAGGCGTATTGGCGTAGACTGCGGGAAGGCCAATCCGCCGAGGCGGGGCTGCGTTTCGAAGCCGCGAGGAAGCGCGCGCGGTCATTTGGATTGGCCTATCGCACTAACGAGGAACTAGCAGCGGGGCCGCTCGACGAACTCATGGCCCGTATCAAGCTGCTCCTCGACAAAAAATCGATCGAGGACGCGCAGGACGTCTCGGCCGTCATGGGTGGGGAGAAGCGGCCAGCGGTCCGCCTGAGCGGTCTTATCAAGGAATTCGAGACGATCGAGCAACAGAACTTGCTGGCCATGTCGCCCAACCAAATCAAGAAATGGCGTAACCCCAAAAAGCGCGCAGTTGCCAATCTGGTTGGAGTCATTGGCGACAAGGAGATCGCAAGCCTCACTCGGGACGACGCAATCGCGTTCCGCGAGTGGTGGCAAAAGCGGATCGTTGAGGATGGACTTGATATCGGTACGGCCAACAAGGACATCGGCCATGTTTCGAAAATGCTGCGCGTCGTCGATCTGACTCACCAGCTCAAGCTGGAGCCGGTTTTTCGAAACCTGCGTCTTTCCGGCGCCGTCCCCGGGCAACGCGCTGCGTTCACAGCGGAGTTCATTCAGGAGAAGATACTCGCTGAAGGCGCGCTCGACGGACTCAATGACGAAGCCCGCCATCTAATCTATGTGATTGCCGATACCGGACTCAGGCTTTCTGAAGCGGCAAACCTCACCACCGAAACAATCCACCTCGATCGAGAAATCCCGCATGTGCGGGTGCGCCCCAATGGCCGTCGCTTGAAGACCGGTCATTCAGCCCGTGACATTCCCTTGGTTGGCGGCGCACTTGCAGCCATCAAGCTCCATCCGGACGGCTTTCCTCGTTATCGCGACAAGGCCGCGTCACTTTCAGCGCTCGTCAACAAGGTGCTCGCCAGCAAGGAACTTCTGCCGACTTCCGAGCATAGTCTTTATAGCCTGCGACACACTTTCGAGGACCGGCTGACGGCAGTTGAGGCGCCGGAGAAGGTAATTGCTTCTCTGATGGGCCACAAATGGATCCGGCCCAAATACGGCGCGGGACCTTCGTTAGCGCAAAAGCGCGAGTGGCTCCAAAAAATCGCTTTTACCCCGCCCGGGCGAATGTGATTGCGGCGCCATCCAGGCCTTGAGAACCAACCTCACGGCTCCAGCTGTCCGAGCCATTTAGGTTGAGCGTGGCCAGCACGCGCTGCGCTCGCTCGCGATTTCCGAGCTTCCGCCGCATTTGTTCGACCTCGTATTCCAGCCTTTCGAAGGTCGGTATATAGGCATCTCCATGCCGGATGACCAAGTAGGCGGCAACAGCTAGACACCATTCTAGCTCCGTGGCCGATGGATCGGAAAAAGGGGCGACGCCATACCAAGACGAGCAACGCCTCTCGAGGGCTTCCGAACTAGGCAAACGGCCAGCATGTGGCATGGGAAAGAAACCTATGCCTGATCGACGAACCTAAAGTGCTCACGAAGCTTGACCGGTACGCGGGCCATCGGAGGGTTCTGCCTAAAACCGCCAAAAATTTTGAAACACCCATTCATCCGGCTCGAATTCAAAGGGATCGGCGATTTTTGGGTTATGGCTTGCAAGCATAGTTCAGCCCAGACAAGAACGCCTGATATCTTGTCGTGCACTGTCACCCTGCCAAATATGGTGCCGGCGACAACGGCAGTTTGGCGAGCAGAAGAATTCCCGAGACTGAGACGTTCTACGGCTTGGCCCATGTTCGCGCTCCTCCTCGATTGGAGACAGGATGGGCCATATGGAAGCGAATAAAAGGAGGTTGGTGACGAGTCTCGGTAGTGGAGTAGAAACGGGTGGAAAAGCTTGCGCTATTCGCCATCGGCGCCGCTAAACGCATTTGAGAGAAGGGGCAGCGATCGCCAAGAGATGACGTCCGATCGCAAGCCGGCTAGAAATGCGACAGTGACGCGCCTTTTTTGGCACGACCTTAGCACCCGATCGGGCCTCAGCTGGTCGTCGTTGCGCAGCCGATCGGGTGCGATTTTTATAAAGCTCTCTTGGCTTTAGCTTTGAGAGCCCGTCATCGAGACAAATGCAAGGGAACGGTCCGCCCCCTGGGGACATTCGACATGCCGTGGCAGCTTCCTATGGTGAGCCAGCGCATTCCGATACACGTTTTCCGCGCTCTACCGTTGCTCCAGCACCTGTGCTGAGGCTGAGCGCTTGATCAGGACCCGACCGCTGCTGTTGCGGGATGGTGACTGGGTTGAGGTCGCGAAGACCTTGACCGCGGGTACGTTGTTCATCCCGATGAGCGCTGAGCCGAGAAGCAGCCAAGAACGCTTCCCGTAATCGAATCCTACGGGAACCGCGAAACCAGCGTCCAAAGGACGCAATTCTCCGACGTCGTTCACTCAAGCTCATCTCGCAACTTGAACGCTTGTATGAAGCCGCTGCATGTGCGCCGGTGGACCGGATTGCTGCTATCCAAACCACGTGCTCAGTTTCGCCCCGTAATAACTCTACCGTCCGAAACGGCTTTCGCGCGTCAGGTCCACCCCACATGAAAGTTCCGCGAGCAGCACGGACGGAGAGGCCGGTCACAACTCCTTCGCGTGCTCTTTTACTACCGAATCAAGTGCCAAATGGAGAGGCACTGCCTTAGAGAACAGGAAGCCCTGCGCGGTTCTGCAGCCAAGCTGGTACAGAGTTTGCCGATCTGCCTCTGTTTCAACGCCCTCGGCCATGACCTCGATCCCGAGCGTCCTACCAAGATCAATCACCGCTTTGACAAGCAGCCGATTCTCCCGGGACTTGGCTAAGCCGCGAACGAAGCCCTGATCTATTTTCACCTTCCTGATCCGACTGTCCTTGAGCGATGCCAACGTCGAAAAACCGGTGCCGAAGTCATCGAGCGCGATAGAAATGCCAGCATGTGAAAGCCGGGCGAGCTTTTCATCCACTCTGTCCGGATCCACTGGGGCTTCTTCGGTAATCTCGATGTCGAACATCGTTGCAGGGAGGTCTTTTGCCGCCAGACCATTAAGAATCATCTCGTCAATATCGCCAGCTTCCAACTCGCACGGTGAAACATTCATCGCCACACGAACATCACGACGGTCAGCTTTGACCAAGCCCTCGATAAGAGCGCAACAGTCGGCGAATACCGTTTGAGTTAGCAGCTGAAGCATTCCAGTTTCGCGTGCCGCTGTCATGATCTCGGGCGGAGAAATGGGACCGTGAAGCGGGTGAGACCATCTTAGCAAGGCTTCAAAACTGACGACGGCTTCAGTTTCGAGTCTTACGATTGGCTGAAACCAAGCGACCAAGCTTCTCATCGTTATCGCCGAATGAAGATCGCGTTCGATTGACTGGCGGCGTTGCAACTCCCGGGCTAGCTCGGCATCGAACAGACAAAATTCATTCCTGCCGCGGCGCTTAGCTGTGTAAAGGGCGATGTCGGCCCGCAACAACATTTCCGTTAGTCCGGGGTTTTCAGCCAAGTAGATTCCTATAGACGCTCCAATGCGGACTGATGCGATCCCAGGATAGGGGCGAGCAAGCTTGGCTATGAGATTGGACGCGAGATTGGTGGGAGAAGGAGAATTCTTTCGCGAAGAAAAAACCAGCACGAATTCATCCCCACCGATGCGGGCGAGCGTTGAGCCCTCCGGTGCTTCTTCCTCTATTCGGCGGGCGATCCTGGCAAGCAGCTCGTCACCCGTTCTGTGACCGTAGGTATCGTTGACAGATTTGAACCCGTCCAGATCAATCAGCATGGCCACAAAGGGTCCATCGGTGTTCTCAAACTGATCGATTGCATGTTCGAGGCCCCGCCTGTTGAGGAGCGCGGTAAGATGGTCCTCCCTGGAATTGCGCTCCATTTCCGCGGCAAGCCGCTCGGCTTGATGTCTCAGGCGGCTCGCGTCACGGAAGCGCGCTTGTCCAACGAACGAGGATCGAACCAGGCCGCCCTCGAAAAGCAGGACGGCAAAAGCCAGAATGTAGTTTTCCGGGGCTCCCTTCGTCAGCAAACATGCGGCGGCAATGAGGAGTGGCGGTGTGATGAAGCATATCGCTGCCGCAGCATATGAGCTGCCGTACGTGACCGCGCCAGCTGAAATGCCCGCCAGAATTATTAGATGCAGCGATGCTTGAGACGTCGTGTATCCAGCCGTTAGGACGGCAAGGAATGACCAGGTGAATCCCGCCAGAAGAGCAAGCCTGCCAAACCAGCGAAGCCGCAGCCAAACCCGTGTCAGATCATCCTGGACTCCGGGTTCCTTCAGCTGATGACGGGCGAGTGCAAGGCGGGCGGCATTTATCGCATTAACGACCGAAAACCAGGCCGCGCCAGCAAGACCGTTCCCGGAAAGGGCCTGCACGGTCAAAATCAGCCCGGACAGCACAATGCTTATCGGCATTGAGACGAAAAGGCCTGCCCTCAGATCAGCGAGCTGGTCCTGAAGGATTCTCGCCTCCAGCGGATCTTCTTTTTCCAAGGCTGGACGGGTCAGCTTGCTTACTCCTGCTTGTCCGCAGCCTATGCAGCCCCCCTGAAGGACGGGTTAATTCTTCAATCGGAGATCAGCGTCGGGGAGCAGGATTACTCCGGTGCATCATGCACTCTCTCCCATCGCTCGCCCAGCACGCGCAAAAATGCGACTGCTGGTGCAGTATCACCGCTGGAGCTCCGCCGAAATCCCATGCCGGACAAGGGGAACATGTTGGGCAAAGCGAAGCCCCAGATGCCTTGCAAGCCGTGCCGCCAGGTGGTCTCTGGAGTAGAGTCCAACCAATATGTTCGTTGCATGGTAGAGCGGCGCCGCCGACAGGCGCAGCCGCCTTTCGTATATATGCAGCATGTCGGGGTCGCCAACATTGCGGCCGTCGCGGCACGCAGTCATGATTCCACGGGCGAGTTGCTTCTGGCTGCTGAGACCGATGTTGAACCCGTGAGCGGTCACCGGGTGCATGCCGATGGCAGCGTCGCCGATGAGTGCGGCGCTCGGCGCCCGGAATTTGTGCGCCCAGGTCGTGACCAGCGGATAGGTGTGGCGCTTGCTTGCCAAGGTCATTTTTCCAAGGCGCCCTCGACACCGTTTCGTCAACTCCGACAGGAACAAATCATCATCGAAGGCAAGCAGTCTATAGGCCTCGTTTGAGCGCAATGTGAGCAGCAGCGACGACATGCCCTCCGCTAGGGGCAATATCGCTATCGTCTGATGGTGATCGAACCATTCGATGGCGATCTGGTGGTGGGCGCGCTCGTGCCTCACTCGGCAAATCAGCATCGAGTGGCCAAGCCGGTTGATATCGGCGCCGATGCCTAGCAGATCACGCGTGGCGGACAAACGCGAATCCGCGGCAACAACCAGCCGAGCAGTTAAACGCGCGCCATTAGAGAGCGTTACGACTGCTCCTTCTTGGCTGTTTGTTGCATCGACGACCGAGTGGCCGCACAACAGCCGGGCGCGATCCTGCAAGCGGACGATTTTGAACAGCGCCTCGCGGATCCGGCAATTTGGAACCAAAACCCCCAGCGGTTCTCCAGAGTTGCTGGGAGGATCGAAACGAAGAGCGAATGCGCTCGAGCCGTTGAGCACGCGCGCGCCTTGAAGTGCTGATTTGTCCGAAGCCGGAATGACATCCCAGGCGCCGAGCTCGCGAAGGGTTCTGATCGAAGCGTTGGTCAGCGCGATTTCGCGACCATCGAAAGCCGGATTCGCCAGACTATCGAATGTGTTCTGTTCAACAACTGCCACCTTGAGTTCGCTTTGGGCAAGCGACGCAGCGAACGAAAGGCCGACCGGGCCGGCTCCAACGACAACGATGTCAAAATTATCGTCAGAGCCCATCAGCGTGCCGCCATCCGGTCGCCTATCCTCGTGTAACGGTGAAACTGAGCCGAGTGACATGAGCTCCGTGCCCGCCGCATTGCCTAAAGGCGCTGGGCCGGGAGATTCGCATCGATCGGCAACGAAGCACTCAAAGCGCTCAGAGGTGGATGCGGCTAACCGATCCCGCCCTTTCGCCGCGCAGCCGCGCAGATCGCCGCCAGCAAGCGAGACACTCGCGACGCTGGTCAGCGACGGCCGCGCCGCATCGATCGCCACATTCCACCTGGAACCCTTGCGCATACTACTCACGCTCCACGACGTCGAAGCGGGCTCTCTTGCGAGGGTGAGGGTATCGAACGTAGCGCTCTCTCTCGTCATCCCAGCCAAGGTAGCGGAAACTTTTATCCACGACCGCGCATATCTCATCAAGAACCTGCTGCATGGCTTCGATGTCGATGTCCTTGCAATTCAGTCGCCGATAGAGCAAAGCCCACGCGGCGACATAGTCGTCGAAATAGCGCGCGTCACTCGAACCAATGATCAACTTCGGACGGTTGATCGATCTCGAAAACGCACGTCCCAACCCCGATGATGCTCCGCAGCACGTTGACATCACGAGGATCTTCGGCGCTGGATGCGAGCCCTGGAACATTTTTACGAAGTCAGCCCAAAGAAGGCCACTTCGCCCACTGGACGAAGCGATCCCGTCACCATTGCCGTGCCCGGCGATGTGAAGCACGTCGCACTCCGCCTCCATCGCTCGTACTACAGCCTCACCAAATTTCGTTCGGTTCAACGCCATGTGGAGCTCCGCGCGGATGTTGACAGCCTTTAACAAGTGCTGCACGATCGGTCCCTCTTGCCTGTCGGCGAAGTAGTCATTTGCATTGTGGCAGTCGATGATGTGTACGGTGTTCATGGTACTCCAGCCGCTTGTTCGTTCATCGTCGTGACGAGCGGACACCACGCGCGCGGAACCGCGTGACGTGCGCTGGGTTCCGGTACCGTCGCATAGCCTCAAGGCGCGGGCCGGGAATCGGGATGGATCGGCAACGACGCACACAACCCATCAAAGGCGAAAGCTGTTGATCGGCCCCCCTGTCCGCGCAGCCACGCGGATGGTCAGCCAGCAAGCGAGATACACACGACGCCGGTCAGCTAATGGCTGCGCCGTAAGCACAAGGCATGGCCGACCACACGACAGAAAACCCAGAACCGTGAAGGTGCTGATAATGACGACCAATCTTTCCGTAAGTCATGCATTTCTCCGTCGAAGACTGGTCAATAGACCACACCGATGAGTATGACCCTGATCTGGATCAGCCAGACATGACCAATCGGCACTGGCGGTTCACGGTCAGGTGATCGACCGTGACGTTCCACTTTGGAACCCGTGCGCACATTGCCAAGCTCTCGTCCGGCCACGCGAGGTACTCTCGTGGCATCAGCCGCCTCATACTGGGTGCAATGGTAGGCAGTCCTTCGCACGACAGAGGCTTTTCACAAATGTAGTGTGCAGCTTAGGTCAAGATGGTCATGGAGCATGGAGCATGGAGCATGGACAGCTTGTTCCCGACCGAGCCGGCTCGACTGACGAGCGCGATCCGCGCATCTTATGCACAGCGGATTGAAATCAGCGTTCCGGTTTGTCGTCCCGATCAATTAGTATCCGCTCGGCGGCTCCGTCGAGATCTTCGTATTGACCGCTTCGCAATGCCCAGACGAAGCCGGACACACCCAGTGCACCCAGAAAAAGGGCCACTGGTATGAGATAGAGCAACGTCGTCACGAGGATTATGCCGAATAGCTGACTGCGGAGCGTCCGACTTTTTGAATAACTTGCAGCGTCGCATTCGCCCCGAAGCCGTGCAAGCGCAATGCGTTTCCAATAACAAGCACCGATGAGGCAGACATGGCAATCGCCGCTAACAAAGGCGTGGCGTGGCCCAGGATGGCGATCGGCACGGCGACGGCATTGTAGACGATCGCAATCGCGATGTTCTGGCGGATCAGGTGTCCCGCCTTGCGCGAGACGTCCAGCGCGAGAGGCACTGCCAGAAGGCTTTCGCGCAGGAATACGAAGTCGGCGGCATTGCGGCCAATGTCGGCGGCGGTGGCCGGAGCGATCGAGACATGCGCCGCGCTCAGCGCCGGCGTGTCGTTGAGGCCGTCGCCAACCATCAGAACCTTGTGTCCGTCTTTCGCCAGGGTCTCGATGCGCTCGACCTTGCCCGACGGCAGCAGGCACGGAACGAAGTCGTCGACACCCAGCATTCTTGCAACTTCGCCGCAGGCACCTGCGGTATCGCCCGACAGCATTTGCATCGACACCCCAGTATCGTTCAATCGCTTGATCGCCGCCGCCGCGTCGGCGCGCAGCGCATCCTCGAAATCGAAGGTCGCGACAATGAACCCGTCTTTTGTCAGCACCGTTCCGCCATAGCCATGGTTGCCTTCACCACCGGTCCGGGCCTTCCATCCAGCCCATCCGCGTCGACCCAGCCGCCAGATGCTTCCGGCGACAGTGGCTTCGATCCCGAACCCCGGATGCTCTGTGACGGCATCGAATTTGTGTTGCCCGCCAGGAGCGGCAAAGCCGGTTATGGCCTTTGAAAACGGGTGACGCGAGTGCGCGGCCATGTCTGCCGCGATTGCCAGCATGGCCGGATCGATCGACGATGCATTGAGGAGCCGGGGTTGTCCGAGCGTGAGCGTTCCGGTCTTGTCGAACACTGCGTTATCAATCGTCGCCAGGCGCTCCATGGCCGAACCGTCCTTGACCATGATGCCGTTCTCGAACAGACGCCGCGCGGCGACCACCTGAACGATCGGTACGGCGAGGCCGAGCGCGCACGGGCAGGTGATGATCAGAACGGCAATGGCGATGGTTATCGCCCTATGCCAGTCGCCGGTCACCGCCATCCAGCCAAGGAACGTCGCGAAGGCTGTGAGATGAACCACCGGGGCATAGAGCGCTGAAACGCGATCGGCGATCCGGCGATAATGCGCGCGGCCGCCCTCTGCGGCTTCCATGAGCCGAACCATTTCCGCCAGAAACGAATCTTTCGCGGCGGCTGTCGCCTCAATCGTCAGCGGGCCGGTTAGGTTGAGGACACCAGCCTGCACGGCTTCGCCTGCTGCAACGCTTCGAGGCGTGCTCTCGCCCGAGACAAGCGAACAGTCCAGATCCGATGCCCCTTGAATGATTTTGCCGTCGACGGGTATCCTTTCGCCGGCAGCAATCAGCAGCTGCATCCCTGGTTCGATCTCGCCAACCGGCAGATAGTCGCGTGCGCCGTCGCCGCGCAGCACCATGGCGCCACGTGCGGCCAACTGGGACAGGCCTTTCACGGCGATCCGGGCACGTTCGCGCATCACGTGATCCAACGTGCGGCCGATCAACAGGAAGAACAGCAGCGACACCGATGCATCGAAATAAGCATGGTCGCCATGGTTGATCGTCTCATAGAGGCTCATGGCGTAGGCAAGCGACACCCCGACCGCGATCGGCACGTCCATGTTCATGCGGCCGTGGCGCAACGCATTCCAGGCCGAGCGGAAGAAGATGCCGCCGGCGAAGGCGAGTGCAGGGATGGCGATAAGCGCAGAGACCCAGTGGAACAGGTCGCGGGTAGCGCCTTCGGCACCGGACCAGACAGAGACCGAAAGCAGCATGATATTGCCCGCCGCGAACCCGGCAACCGCGACGGCGCGGATCAACTCCGAAAGCGTCCTGTCCTTTTCATCAATCTCGGGGGCGAAGAGATGCGCCTGGTAGCCGAGCCGTCCAAGCGCGGCGACGAACGGTGGAACCTCGTCGCCACGCCAGCGGACCGAGACCCGTTTCGTCGACAGGTTGACGCGGGCGCTCTCGACGCGATCGAGCGTTCCCAACGCCGTCTCGATCGTCTGGATACAAGCTGCGCAATGAACGCTCGGCACCGAAAGATCGGTTTGGCGGAGATCATCGCCAAGCGATCGGCTCGCCAGCCTGATCTCCTGACTAGACGGCAGGACCGACGTGGTGCTGCCCAGATCAAGCGCCATTTCGGCGCCCGGTGCACAACAACTCATTGCAGCGCTCCATGGGAAATCATGATCCTGCGGACGTCGCGATACGGTTTATCCAGACCGGCGTCGGCGTCGACTTCGACAATCCAGACGCCGTCCTTCGGCATGTGCTGGGCTGCGAATTCCTGGCCCGAGGCGGGTGCGAGGGTGACCGACTTGTCCTCCTTCTCGTACGCGGGATGGCGAAACAGCACCTTGACGCCGTGCAGGGGAACCGGCTTGCCAGCGGCATCGGTGAGGCTGTAGCGGACTTCACCCCATGCGATGGTCAGCTTGCCGGTCCAGCCAAGGGCTGCCTGTGCCCGTCCTTCCGTGGCCTTCTTGTTGAATTGCTGGCTCGCCACATAGGTGTTTTCGACGACGAGGCCAGTCCAGCTTGTGCTGGCGAGCGTCGCCATGGTCAAATTGACCGCGATGATCACGCCGAAAAAGGCGAGGATGATGGCCAGCATGTGCCTGCCGGTAAATTCACGAGGCTTTTGTACATTGGCAGTCATCTGGGGGCCTCCGGCGCGTTGAAGGTGGCGGTGTACTCGTTCGATTCGAAGCTGGCTCTGTCCTCGAC